>DASTLS010000255.1:0-6756 GCA_035714725.1 Alphaproteobacteria bacterium
GTGCATCATGCGCGCGAAGCGAACGCAGCAAATCCTCTGCGAGTGGCAGATAGGTTTCGTCGGTAGCAGTAACGAGAATGTAGCGGGAAGCACTCATCAGGCTTCACCGCACGCGCTTAGCCCTGGCGGGCTTTGTAACGCGGGTTCTTCTTGTTGATGACGTAGGTGCGGCCCTTACGGCGGACAACCTTGCAGTCGGCATCGCGCTTCTTGAGCGACTTGAGTGAATTGGCGATTTTCATGTTCGGTCCTTAATTAAAGTCGCGGCAACATAGGGAATTGAGGGTTGCTGAGTCAAGTAAAGCAACCAACCCTGCCGGAATGCTCTGCGACCTATATCAGGTAGGCCTAAGCTTTCAGGACAGGTCTTTGGGTGGGCAAACTGGCACGACATGATGTTACGCGGGTGTTTGCCTATTAAAAAGGCACAGGCATGAAACCAAAGACTCATGGATTAGTTTCTAGTGCCAGAAGATATATTTTCATAGCTCAATGGCAAATTTCAGTGTTTCGAAGCTATAATTTCTATCCACAGGCATAATTTCGCGGTAAAAATGGCTGTATTAATAGTTAAATTGTCAAACAACTCTCATAAACTGTAAAAAACCTCGGAATAGAAATAGTTTCGCGTCATTTTAACAGAGTTTAACATCGTTGCTTTATCGAAAATGAGCCTCTAAACAGCCAAAAATCGAAATTCTGGCTAAAAAATAGGCTTTTGTGCTAAAGAACTACCCCTGTCCCGGGACCTGCCCCAAGAACAATCAAGAGAAGAGCAGGACCGTAACGGCTTCGAGATATTCGAAATGAAGGGAGAGCAAGGTGAGGAACGTGATGGCCGCAGTAAAAAAGAAAAAAGTTTCTGTCAGCAAGAAGATGCCTGTCAAGAAAGCCACCCCGAAGGTTAAGTACCGCAGCAACATTCTGAAGCTGCCGCGCCCCAGCCTCGTCTCGCAACTCTCCATGCGCCCGGCAGACGGCGAGCGTCTCGCGCCCCGCTTGCAGGCGGTTGTCGATAAAAGCGAAATCGCGGATGTGCTGACCTCGTTTGCCCGCGGCATCGACCGTATCGATGAAAATCTTTTGCGCTCGGTTATGCATCCCGACGCCACGCTCGATCTCGGCCCCGGCATTTTCCAGGGCACCGGCAATGATTATGTGAATTGGATCCTTGGCGTGCTTCAGGGCATCAAGTCGTCGCATCATATGATTGCCAATGTCCGCGTTGAGCTGGAAGGCGATGCGGCGCTGGTCGAATCTTACTTCCACGCGCATTTCCGCCTCGATAAGCCGATCGGTCGTGAAGACGTATTCATGGGTGGCCGTAATCTTGATCGTCTGGAACGCCGTCCCGGCGGTCCCGGCGGCGTATGGAAGATCGTGCATCGCAAGCAGATGCTCGATTGGGTCCGGACCGAAGCTGTCTCCGACATCTTCTATCACCAGAATCCGGATGCTCTCTGGAGCTATCGCTCGAAGACCGATCCGAGCTATCAGATGGCTAATTTCCCCGGCAGCCAGTCGGGCGGAAAACTCCCGGCTTTCTTGGGTCGCCGCTATGAGAGCAAGAGCGTTAAGTTTTAATACGCTTTAACCAAACCTCTGGAAAACCTCGTTTTCTTGATGCATTTCCTGTGGGGATGAAAGTATTTCTGCGTCCAAAAATCGGGTAAGGTCGCCAAAGAATTTCAGAGATATATTAATTTAGAGGATTCATATGACGGTCGATATTTTTGCAAATCCCCAAGCCATTTTTGCATCTGAAAAGCTCCAGGTGAGAGATGCCGCGGCATGGGCTGAACTCGTTGCGTCTGTGGCAGAGCGGGGTGTGCATGCCAACGAACATTTCGGCTTTGTCGTCAAAAAAACGCAGCTTATCCAGCACGCGATCAAAAAGGGTGTCACGGTCGATGCCGATCTCGTTCAGCATGCCGATCAGATCGCACAAACATTCCATGGCAGCCTGAGCGGGAATTATGTGGAGATGGTTTCGGGCAGCGTAAATCGTCATTGGGTTCATAGCGCCGTTCCGGAACGTTTGAAGGCGCACGCCGATGCCAAAGTTCGAGATGAAGTCAGGCGTTACTATGAGAGATTGCCACGCAGCAAGCGCCCTTCGTACGCGGCTCACATGACCAATGGCGAATATAAAGCATGGTGCAATGATACATGGCCGACCTCGGATCCGCGCCTGATCGATAGACGGCGCCGCGCACAACAGGTGAGACAGGCTAAAGTAGCGACTTTATAAGCTTCTGCTTCGCGTTTGTGTTTTTATCGAACTCCGGCATAATCGCCGGATGCAAAATCTTTCCCGATATCTCTTGATGCCGACGGCCGCGATGGTGATCGCGGTTGCGGCGATCCTCGCGCTCGCGTTTGTCTTCATCCTGCAATATGGCTTTGGGGTAGAACCCTGCATTTTGTGCCTGTGGCAGCGTGTGCCCTATGGTGTGGCGATTGCGGCATCATTGGTGGCGTGGCTGTGGCAGCCCTATAGCAAGCAAACGCAAGGTTTGCTGGCACTGTGCGCGCTGGCATTTACCGTCAGCACCGGTCTTGCCATTTTCCATACCGGTGTCGAGCAACATTGGTGGCTCGGTACAAACGGATGTGCGGTCGTGCCGCTGCATGGCGCATCGGTTGAGGATTTGCGCACGCAGCTTTTGCATACGGTCGTGGCGCATTGCGATCAGATCAGCTGGACGTTCCTGGGCCTTTCGCTCGCCAACTGGAATTTGCCTTTGTCGCTGGCATTAGCGCTCTTTTCATTCGCAGCTCTGCAACGGTCGCGGGCATGACCGTGCGTAGGACAGGGCGCAAGCCAAAGCTTCCCGGCAGCCGCAAGCTTTCAGCAGAGGTCGAGCGCATGATCCGCGTCGATCATGCCGGCGAGTTCGGCGCGCAACGCATTTATGCGGGGCAATTGTCGGTCCTCGGCAAAAGCAAAATCGGTCCCACCATCCGCCATATGGCGAAGCAGGAAGATGTTCATCTTGCGGCGTTCGAAAAACTGATCAACGAACGTGGTGTGAGGCCGACAGCGCTTCATCCGCTGTGGCATTTTGCCGGATTTGCTTTAGGTGCCGTGACGGCAAGGCTTGGTGAGAAAGCGGCGATGGCCTGCACAGTTGCTGTCGAAGATGTCATCGATGAGCATTATAAAAAACAGCTCGAAACGCTCGCGGAAGACGAACCGCAGTTGAAGAAGTTGATCAAGAAATTCCGCGACGAGGAAATCGAGCACAAGGATATCGGCCTGGATGAGGGTGCCGAAGATTTACCATATTACCCCTTATTAAAAGCGCTGATCCGCGCGGGATCGAAAACCGCGATCTGGCTTTCAGAACGCATCTAGATTTTTTGCCGGTCCTTTTCTAAGATACGTGCATTCATTGGCTGTCATTTTTAAGGAATGAGATATGAAACGCGGATCGCAACGCCACAACAATTGGGCTCGTCATCACCGGTCAAATCAACGCACGGAAATGGGTGAAAAAGCCCAGGTGCGCCTTATCGATCATGTTCTGCGGGCTTTGCGGCCGACGGGGCTTGAGCTCACTTGCCATTGCGGGGCGACGACCCATCAGCGTCCGACGGTCAAAGTCGAAATCGTTTTGCCGGACAATATGTCGAAGAAAGATGCGGCTTCGGTTGCCGTCAAGGCGCTCAAAACCTATTACGAAAATATGGATGGGCGTCGCCCGCATATGAATTTGACATATGCTTCGCCAGCTCCGGCTCCCGGCGCATCAACCGGTTTCTAGTTCCGTATCCCAGTAGAGATAATCTCGCCAGCTTTCGTGGAGATAGTTGGGCGGGAAGGCGCGACCGTTTTCCTGCAGTTCGTGGCTCAGCGGGCGCCACGGTTTTTGCTTCGGGAACATGCCGCATTGCTGGGGCAGGCGACTGCCTTTGAAGAGGTTGCAGCCGCAGCATGCTGTCACGACATTTTCCCATGTTGTCCTGCCGCCTTTAGAGCGCGGCACGACGTGATCGAATGTCAGGTCCGGTGTCGGCTTTTTATGGCCGCAATATTGGCAGCTGAAACTGTCGCGCAGGAAAACGTTGAACCGTGTGAAAGCGGGGTAGCGCGAGGTTGCGATATATTCCTTGAGCGCGATCACGCTCGGCAATTTCATTTTGAAATTGGGCGAATGAACTTCGCGGTCATATTCGGAGAGGATATTCACGCGGTCGAGAAATACCGCCTTGACGGTGTCCTGCCATGACCAAAGCGATAGCGGGAAGTAGCTCAACGGACGAAAATCGGCGTTGAGGACGAGGGCCGGGCAACTCTCAGGCGATGGCGACAAAGACCATTTCCTTTCCCCGGGACCGAGGTAACGCGGCCCCGAATCTAAGAATCATTTAACCATGATGTAGTGAATTTTAGGTAAAAAAGCAAATCCTCGCGCATGCGAAGGGCTTGCGCCTCTTGATATTTCAGGACTTTCAGGCGGCTTCGCTTTTCCAGGCTTGCTGCATGAATTTGAGGCCGGCCATCACGCCGGTATCATCGACGCTGTGGCCGATGAAGGGGCAGGTGACGGTGGTGACGGAAATTCCCGCCTGTTTCAGCACGATTTCGGCCTCCGCCATCATCGCGAACGGCACGACTTCATCCATCTTGCCGTGCACCAGTAAAACAGGCGGTGATGATTTCTTCTCTGCTTTGAGTGTCTCGCCGCCGGAGAGAATGCCGGAATAGCCAACGATACAAGCTACAGGCGGTGTGCGGCGCGGCAATGTGTAGAGCGCCATCATCGTACCTTGCGAAAATCCGACGATCGCTAATTTATCCGGCGTCAGATTGCGCGTCTTCAGCACATGATCGATATATTCGTTGAGATAGGGGGCTGCGTTTTTGACGCCTTCAAGCATCGTCTCGCGCTCGAAGGTTTGCAGGCTGAACCATTGGCGACCGCCGAAATCGGGCGGTCCCATATCGAACGGAAATGGCGCATCGGGGCATAAAAATTCGCAGTCCGGCAGATGCGGGCCCCATACTTGCCCGAGAGAGAGTAAGCCGCCAGAGCCGCTATCGCCGAGGCCGTGCAAAAAAATGACGGCGCGTTTTGCCGCGCCGCCATTCAATGGTGGGATTGTGTAGTCTTTCAGCATTATTTCGCGGCTGGCTTATCCGAAGCAGCAAACACAACGCGCGCTGTCATCTCGATTTTCTCGGCGCGTTCCATCGGAGGTGTTGCTGCCGGCATAGGTGCCGACGAATTTGCCGCCATCATCATGGCCTGGCCACGCACGACACGCGGCATCGCAACCGGCATCGGCTCATCACCCGTGCCGCTAAAATTGATCATGGCGATGCGGTAATTGCGGCCCGGCAGTGTCGAGTTCAAAGCCGTTAGCTGATCGCTGACTTCCTTGAAGATTTTGGTGCGAAGGCCGCCGCGCGCGGCTTCCATCTCATCCAGCGTCGGGCTGAAATTGATATCGCCGACAGTCATCTGCATACCGACTTTGCTGAGCTTCTTCGCGCTATCTTCGAGGCCGTTCAGCTGATTTTCCGGTAGGCGCGCTTCGAAGGTCGAGCTCCAGCGCTCAAGGCCGGTGGAGTCCTGGCTGCGGTTGAAAGCAGTCAGGCGCCAGTCGCCTTTCGACAGATCGTTGACGGCCTTCACCATATCGTTGCGCATGGAGCCGGCATTGTTGCCGTTCACGGCAGCTTCGACATTCACGGTGACGTGCGCGGTTTTCGTCATTACCCAATCTTCGCCCGAGACGTCGAACACGACGCGGTCGTCCTGTTTCGGCAGTTGCACTTCTTGGGCCGAGGCGGAAAGGGCGGGGAGAGTTGCGAGAGCGGCGAGGAGGGCGAGGCGCGAGATGGAGCTTTTCATGGGTGTTCTCCTTTAGAAGTCGAGATCGGCATAATGGCGCGGCGGCGGGAAACCTGCAACATGATCGCCCAGCAATGTGCGGAAACTGGGGCGGGATTTAAGCCGCGCATACCATTCCTTGGCCATAATATGCTGCGACCACGGCACATCGCCGAGATAATCGATGACGGAAAGCTGCGCTCCGGCAGCCAAATCCGCAAATGTCAGGCTATCGCCCGCAAGCCAGTTCCGGCGCTCCGTCAGCCACGAGATATAATCAAGGTGGCCGCGGATATTATGCATGCCGGTATGGATCATCTGGCTGTCCGGCTCGCCCGCACCCGCCAAACGCTTCAAAGCTTTTTCGCCGAGCAGCGGCATTGTGACTTCGCGCGCAAATTTGCCATCGAACCAGCCGACGAGGCGGCGCACTTCCGCGCGCGCGTATGGATCTTTACCGAGCAAGGTTGCTGCTGCTTGCGTTTCATCCAGATATTCGCAAATGGCTTGGGCATCGGCGAGCATATGCTTGTCGCCGCCTTGCTCGATGACGAGAACGGGAACTTCGCCGGATGGGTTGAGCGCCAGAAAATCCGCGCTCGGTTCCCATGGTTTCTCGATCACGAAATCGCACGCGACGGCTTTCTCAGCGAGCGCTAGGCGCACGCGGCGGGAGGAAGCATCGAGTGGGTGATGATAGAGGCGATATGAGATACTGGACACGCTCCAGAATTATCATGCCTCACCCGAAAAATCATCCGGGAAAATGGCTCAGGAACGGCCTTCCCGGCGCCAGCCGAGCATCAGAAGTGCAAGTAACGCAAGCGTAACGGCCCACGCGGGCAGCAGCGGCGTAGCGGTGCTGCCGGTCACGCGATACTGATTGTTTTTGCGAAGGCCCATCCAGTTGAAGCCC
>DASTLS010000256.1:0-2635 GCA_035714725.1 Alphaproteobacteria bacterium
TCGATACGGTCTTCTCCAGCCGGCGATTTCAACTGCTTCGTAGCTTGATCGATGAAATGACGATTGAAGAGAGAGCTGATTTTGTTGAGGAGGCGGGTTGCGTCCGACTTCGAAGTCTCGAGCGCAAAGTTATCGCCTTTGATGAAGCCGTCGAGCAGGGCTTGAGCTTCCGTCAGCGGGGCAAACATATCCGAGACACGATTCTGATTGGATGCAGAAAACAGGCTGTGCAACTTCGCGCCCAGTTCGTAAAAACGGTATGAGTTCAGCTGCTGCATCTCTCTGCAATCTTCCTCTAGCTGCACGGGCAAGCATTTCGTGCTCTGCAACCGTGTTTAAAAATATTCTTTCGTCGGTAATACCCCTAACGACATGAACGGTAGGGGCTTTCGTCATAGATGGTAATTTCTTACCGAACAAGCACGACAAAATACTTTCATCGTCCTTATTTTACGGCCCAAAGTCGGTACGCCACGGATGCCAGATTCGTCAACGTGATATTATGGTTAACGCCGTACTTATCCTCACCTAATTCAGTAGAGGCGAAATATAATTAGGCCCTGAAAACAGCCATTATTACTGAATATTGGCAGGTTTTATAAATCACACTGCAATATCAAAAGGCTAGGCGTTTGTGTGCGGCGCATGTAGCTTCGGCTCCTCACTCGTTAATCAGGAGATTCGCATGACGTCACCTCAGGCCATCATCGTCGGTGCGATCATCATCGCGGCCAGCATCGTGTTCGTTAACACCATCCGCCCGGCGGAAGCCCAGCGCATTGGTCCGTTCCAGCTCATGCATCACAGCAATCCGACGGCGAATGCCGGTGTCTTCCGGATCGATGAAGGCTCGGGTGAGGTGAGCTATTGCTATGTCACAGCCAATTCTGACCTCGTTTGCAGCAAGAGCATCCGGTAACACCATGACAGACGTCCTGCTGGCGCGCGCGCCGAAGAAAACCACGCCGATCACTCTTTTGACTGAAGATGATTTCAAGGGCTGGCTGAAGCGCCAGCCTGTACGCGTCAAAAATTGGATCGAAGCGCACGGCTTCACGGCGAAGCCCGGAAGCTTTTCGGTTCTCGCCGATGCATCGGGTAAGCCGTCGCGTATCGTGGCGGGTATTAGCGTATCACCAAGCCTCTGGGATCTCGGTGATTTCTCGAAGCGCTTGCCGGAAGGTGTGTATTCGCTCGAATGGGATGGGCCGTTGGCGTTCCATGAATGGTTGGCGCTCGGCTGGCAGTTAGGCGCCTATCAATTCACGCGCTACAAAAAGTCTGACAAGACTCCGGGCGCGAAACTCGCGATCACAACCGGTTCCGATTTCGCCAAGATCAAGCGTTATGCGTCCGCGATCAATCACGCGCGCGACATCATCAATACACCTGCCGAAGATATGGGCCCGCAAGAACTCGCGGCATCTATCGTCGCGATCGGCAAAAAATATAAAGCGAAAGTTTCGCAGATTGTCGGTAACGATCTGCTGAAGAAAAATTATCCGGCCATTCATACTGTGGGTCGTGCGAGTTCGCGTCCGCCGCGTCTCGTCGATCTGACATGGGGTAATCCGAAACATCCGCGCATTGTCCTTGTCGGTAAAGGCGTGTGTTTCGATACCGGCGGCCTCGACCTCAAGCCGTCTAGCGCTATGTATCTTATGAAAAAGGATATGAGCGGCGCGGCGTGTGCCCTTGCCGTGGCGCAGATGATTATGGACTCCAAACTGCCCGTTTCATTGCGTCTTTTGGTGCCCGCGGTTGAAAATTCAGTCTCCGGCAACGCCTTCCGCCCGACCGATATCATCAAAATGCGCAAGGGGCTGACGGTCGAAGTCGGTAATACCGATGCGGAAGGCCGTTTGATTTTGGCGGATGCTTTAGCCGAAGCCTGCACACAGAAAAACGATCTCGTCATCGATTTCTCGACGCTCACCGGTGCTGCGCGCACGGCTGTCGGCACAGAAATTTCTGCACTCTTTTGTAACGATGACAAAATTGCCGATGTTCTTGTGCAAGCGGGCCGCGATATGGAAGATCCGATCTGGCGTCTTCCGCTTCATGCGCCTTACAAGCGGATGCTCGACAGCGCGATTGCCGATTTGAACAGTGCGCCGAACTCGCCTTATGCCGGTGCGATCACTGCAGCACTCTTCCTCGAAAATTTTGTGCCGGCGAAACAGCCTTGGGTGCATCTCGATTTCATGGCGTGGAATTCGTCATCGAAACCGGGTCGCCCGGAAGGCGCTGAAGCTATGACTGTGCGTGCCGCTTATCGCCTTATCGAGCAGCGAGTCCGCCGCGCATAAAGACGCCGCGGCAAATGAATCACATTTCAAGGGCTTACGAGTCACGGTGGCGAAAATGACTCACGTGGTATCGAATTTTGATTCCGCTGTCTTTGAAACACTTGCGAATCAAACGAGGTAGCCGCAGTATCGTTTCAGAGATTCATCCATCCCTTTTGCCGATAGGTTCATCCGTGCCAGCTCAAATACAATCCCTCGAATTATGGCGTCATGCTCTGGTTGCTAGCGTCCGTGGTGATGCTCCCGACCTGTCGGCTCGCCAGATGGCACTTATGCTTTCCGTTTACCTCGGTGATGGCCCGCACACCGTCCGTGGCCTTGCTCAG
>DASTLS010000257.1:0-3839 GCA_035714725.1 Alphaproteobacteria bacterium
TCTTCCGCATCCTCGGGAACATTCCCGACGGCAGCCGCGATATGATCATTGAGAAATCCACCTTGCTTGAATGCAATATGGACAGGCTGAACGCGATCAGCTGGACCAAGGGCTGCTATATGGGCCAGGAACTCACGGCCCGCATGCATCATCGCGGCCTCGTCAAAAAACGCCTGTTTCCGGTGAAGGTCGAAGGCCCTGCCCCAGCCGTCGGCACACCCATCACGCTCAACGGCGAAGATGTCGGCGATATGCGCAGCCACTCAGGGAATGTGGGGTTGGCGCTCGTAAACATTGAGAAAGCTGAGATGGCTATTAACCATACTCTCTCGTTGGCTTCAGCGGATAGTCATCTTAGGATTATAGGAAGGCCCCAAATTTGAATTTACGAGGTTTGTATGACTGAGCGCTATTTGGAACGTTCCCACATTGATGCCGACGACAGGAGAACTGATATACGAGTCGTCGATGTGTGCGAGTTTAAACAAGAGGATAGATCTCGTAGTTATTATTCCGGAAGAGTATTTGCGTGTGCCGCGAATTTTATCGATGTCGATTTATCGAGATCAAATTTTCAAGAAATAAAATTTTTAGGCAACGGCAGTATATATTTTCACAATGTCAGTCTAAGCAAAAGCCTTTGGCATGCCGCTGATACAACAAAAATCGTTTTCTCTGATGCCAATCTACAGGGGGCAAACATTACTGTAGAGCAATTGGCGGCTGCTCGTTGGGTTGATCCAAACTGTAACTTTCCCGAAGGAATTGACTATCGCGCTATTTCAGAGCATCGAGCGCAAAAAGGCCTGCCTGCTTTCCAGCTTAGCGCTCCTCAGCCGGCTTAGGCCGCGTTCCTACGTGCGTCGATGTCTTTCTGATCTTCAATCGCAGCCTGAGCTGCGGCCAACCGTGCGATCGGCACGCGGTACGGCGAGCATGAGACGTAATCGAGGCCGACGCGATTGCAGAATTTGACCGAGTTCGGATCGCCACCATGTTCGCCGCAGATGCCGAGCTTGATATCGCTGCGCGTCTTGCGACCGCGTTCTGTTGCCAACTTGATCAATTCACCCACGCCATCCTGATCGAGCGTCGCGAACGGGTCATGCTCGAATACGTTGGCTTTGTAATAATCCGGCAGGAAGCTCGCGGCATCGTCGCGGCTGAGGCCGAAGGTCGTTTGCGTCAGGTCGTTGGTGCCGAAGCTGAAGAACTGGGCGGTCTCAGCGATCTGTCCGGCCTGCAACGCTGCGCGCGGCAATTCGATCATGGTACCGACGAGATATTTCAGCTGTGCGCCGGTTGCTTTCGAGACTTCACCGGCAACGCGGTCGATTACGCCCTTCAGAATATCAAGCTCCTTCTTGGTCGCGACCAATGGGATCATGATTTCAGGCATAATATTTTTGCCGGATTTCTGAATATCGGACGCTGCCAAGAAAATCGCGCGCGCCTGCATCTCATAGATTTCCGGATAAGAGATGCCGAGGCGGCAACCACGATGCCCGAGCATCGGGTTGCTTTCATGCAATTGGCTGGCGCGGCGCTTGACCTTCTCGGCATCGATGCCGGCGGCTTTTGCCACATCTTTCATCTCCGCTTCGGTATGCGGCAGGAATTCATGCAACGGCGGGTCGAGCAGACGGATGGTTACAGGCAGCCCTTCCATAATTGTGAACAGCTCGACAAAATCTTTCTTCTGCATCGGCTCGAGCTTTGCAAGCGCTGTACGGCGGCCCTTCTCATCATCCGCGATAATCATCTCGCGCATGGCGACAATACGATCAGCATCGAAGAACATATGTTCAGTGCGGCAAAGACCGATACCTTCGGCGCCGAACTGGCGCGCCGTACGGGCATCGAGCGGCGTTTCGGCATTCGTGCGCACCTTGAGGCGACGCATGCTGTCGGCCCAGCCCATCAGCTCACCAAAATCGCCGGACAGGACAGGCTGAATAGTTGGCACTTCGCCAAGCATCACTTCGCCGGTCGAGCCGTCGATGGTGATTACATCGCCCGCCTTGATGGTCGTGCCCTTCACCGTCATCTGGCCTTTGGCGTATTCGATATGGATGTCGCCGGCGCCGGCAACACAAGCGCGGCCCATACCGCGCGCAACAACTGCTGCGTGGCTCGTCATGCCGCCGCGGCTTGTGACGATGCCCTTGGCCGCATGCATGCCGTGAATATCTTCGGGGCTGGTTTCAATGCGGCAGAGAATAACTTTCTGGCCTTTTGCCGTCAGGTCTTCGGCTTCATCTGCGCTGAATACAACTTTGCCAGAAGCCGCACCGGGTGATGCCGGAAGGCCTTTGGTGACGACCTGTTTCTTCGCTTTCGGGTCGAGCGTCGGATGCAAAAGCTGATCGAGCGAGGAAGGCTCGATGCGCTTGATCGCTTCTTTCTTATCGATCACGCCTTCCTTGACCATATCGACAGCGATTTTAAGTGCAGCGGGTGCCGTACGCTTGCCGGTGCGGGTCTGGAGCATATAAAGCTTGCTCTGCTGCACCGTGAACTCGATGTCCTGCATATCGCGGTAATGTTTCTCAAGCTTCAAGCGCACATCATCGAGCTGCTTGAAAACGCTCGGCATGACTTCCTCCATCGAAGGCAAATCGGACTGGTTGTCCTTTTTGCCTTTAATGGTCAGATGCTGCGGCGTGCGGATGCCGGCGACAACGTCTTCGCCCTGCGCATTCACAAGATATTCGCCGTAGAACGCGTTTTCACCGGTTGACGGATTACGCGTGAAGGCAACGCCCGTGCAGCAATCTTCACCCATATTGCCGAAGACCATGGCTTGTACGTTCACAGCGGTGCCCCAGTCGTGCGGAATGTCATTAAGCTTGCGATAAGTGATCGCGCGCTGGTTCATCCACGAGCCGAGCACGGCGCCCATGGCACCCCACAGCTGTTCATGCACATCCTGCGGGAATGGTTTCTTGAGGGTCTTCTCGACAAGCGCGAGTGCGCCATCAACAACCTCTTTCCAATCCTCAGCCTTCATCTGCATGTCTTGGGTATAGCCGCGGTCACGCTTCACGTTATCGATCACGTCTTCGAATTTGTGATGCGGGATATCCAGCACGACGTTGCTATACATCTGAATGAAGCGGCGATAGCTGTCATAGGCAAAACGGGCATCATCGCTGCGAGCCTTAAGGCCTTCAACTGTTTCCTTGTTCAGGCCGAGATTGAGGACAGTATCCATCATGCCCGGCATGGATGCGCGAGCGCCTGAACGCACGGATACCAGCAGCGGGTTTTTGGCATCGCCAAATTTCGCGCCGACAACGTTTTCGATATGCGCAAGCGCGTCGTTGACTTGTTGCTTCAGTTCATTCGGGTAGGAATTCGCGTTGGCGTAGTAATGAGTGCAGACTTCAGTCGTGACCGTGAAACCCGGAGGCACCGGCAGACCGAGATTGCACATCTCAGCGAGGCCCGCGCCCTTGCCGCCGAGCGTGTTGCGCATATCGGCTTTGCCCTCTGCTTTGGCGTTGCCGAAAGTAAAAACCCATTTTTGCGCGGTCATCGTTAATCCTTTAATGGCCTGAATATTGGGCAAAATAGCCACTTGAGGCCCTCGGAGCAACGGCGATTTCATATCATCCGGAATCACGCTATGGTGCCCAAATCAGATATTTACGGAGGATTTCATGGTCGCCCCCCAGCAACATTTGCATTCGGATAGCCCCCACCTTCCCTCTTCCGAGCCCGCCGTCGTCCGCGAAGTCGAACGCGCCCTGCAGGACTGGATTGCCGCCGTTGGCACAGGCTCCGTTGATACGGTCCTGAAGCTTTATGATAAGGCCGCCATTCTATCGCCTACCTTC
>DASTLS010000258.1:0-5596 GCA_035714725.1 Alphaproteobacteria bacterium
CGAAATTCACTGGATTACCAGCAACGGCCCCACCGGTTACGCGACGATGCTGCGCGAGCCGACCAAAAGCCTGATCGCCCACATTCACGATCAGCCGGCATGGATTAAAGAGTACGCTCAAAGCGAGCTTAACACCGCGCCGCATTTTGATCTGCTGATCGATACCCGCAATCGGATGCCTCTGGCGCGCGAAGCCAAAAATGTTCCGCACGAGATTTTTCTCGGTATGGCATGGCGTGGTTTCTTTTCGACGAAGCGTCCGTCTTTGTTGCGGCCGAAGCCGCGGCATCTCGTCGATCGACTTTTGGATATGGTGGAGCAGGCGGCAGGTTATGTTCCGGCATCAACCGGTGCTCTGCCGGTGCCGGAGAATTTGCTGAATGATGCGCGCAAGATTTTGCCGCCGAGCCCAACCTATGTCGGCCTTGCGCCGGGTGCCGGTCACGTAATCAAAATTTGGCCGCGTTATAAATTCGAGAAAGTCGCTGCGTTGCAGGCTGCGAAAGGCCGCGTGCCGGTTTTCATTCTAGGGCCGCAGGAACAGGCATCGTTTGATGCGCTTTCCGGCATGGTGCCGACGGCGAAATTCCCACTGCAGGAATATAATGTCTGGGGCAGTCATCAGCTGACCATCGAGCATACGCTCGCGATAGCCCAGCAATTAAAGGTCGCGGTCGCAAACGATAGCGGTGTCGGGCATATGCTGGCCGCTGCAGATACGCCGCTGATTAGCTTGTTCGGTCCGACTTCGCCGGAGAAACTTGCGCCGCGCACGAGCCGCAGCCGCATCATTCGTGCGCAAGCTTTCGGCGGTCATGAGATGAAAAAGATCACGTGGGAGGCCGTCGATGCCGTAATCGACGAGATGCTGGCCACATGATGACGGGTGACGCACTCACAATCGCTGAAGCGATGATCGTCAAGATCGCGCCGCTTTACGGCCTTATGCTGCTCGGCTTTATTTATGGACGTCTGCGCCCGACAGCAGCGGAGCCGGTTTCGTTCCTTCAGATTTATTTCATGGTGCCGCTGGTAACAGTCACCGGCATCGCCAATCTCGAATTTCAGGTGAATTACCTGTTGCTGCCGATCATCACTTATCTCGGCTGCTGCGTTGTTGCGCTCGCCGCCTATTGGGTGGGCAGGAAAATCTGGAACGACAGCACGCCGAATATTTTTTCTTACGCATCCGGCTGCGCGAATGTCGGTTATTACGGCATCCCGGTCGCGCTGATCGTATTTCCGCCGGAGACATTCGGCATTTTTATGATGTCGATGATCGGCTTCACTTTGTTCGAAGGTTCGCTCGGTTATTACCTCGTCGCGCGCGGTCATTTCACGGTGAAGGACAGCCTGAAGAAACTCGTACGGTTGCCGATCCTCTATGCTTTCACCGCGGGTGTTGTGTTGAGTGCTTTTGGCATGCATGTGCCGGACGCATTAAAAGACATCACGCGTGATGTGCGCGGTTGCTATGTCACGCTCGGCGCCTTGATGATCGGTTTTGGTCTTTCGCGGCTTCAGCATCTGAAGATCGAAGGCAAGCTGATCGCCTACACATTCTCATTCAAATTCATCGGCTGGCCATTGCTTGCGCTCGCTTTGATTGCGCTGGATAGAAACCTGACGCATCTGTTTGCGCCGGAAATTCACAAAATCCTGTTTCTGCTTTCGGTCATGCCCCTGCCGGCCAATGCCATCGCTTTTGCGCTGCAACTCAACATTCAGCCCGATAAAGCCAGCACTCTTGTCTTCATATCGACCCTTTTCGCCCTCATATATGTGCCGCTAGCTATGGCCTTTTGGGGCTAGTAAAATCTTGTTAAGAAACATGAGCTTACAATCGGCGGATCATGACGGTTCCTGCGCAATATCCTTGGGCGAAAAAATACCCGGCCTCTGTTGATTGGTCGGCGCCGCTGCCCTCGCGCCCGCTGTATGAAATCTTCGATCAGTCAGCAAAGAACTATCCCAATAATCTGTTCCTCGATTTTCTCGGCAAGACCTACACCTATGGTGAGATCGCGGGTCAAATCGCGCGAGCTGCGAAGGGATTACAAAATCTCGGCGTAAAGAAAGGTGATCGCGTTGGTCTCTTTCTCCCCAACTCGCCTTTCTATGTGATCGCGTATTTTGCGGTGCTGAAAATCGGCGGCATCGTCGTCAATTTCAACCCGCTCTATGCCGAGCGCGAAGTCGAGCATCAGATCGAAGATGCGCGCGCCACGATCATGATCACGGTCGATGTGCCATCCTGCTTCGGCAAGCTATCATCCCTCGTCGGTAAAACCTGCCTCAAGAAAATCATCGTTGGGCGTATGGTCGATATCCTGCCGACGCCGCTGTCGTTCCTCTATCGTATCTTGAAGCGCAGCGAAATTTCATCCGTTCCGCATAATGATGTGAATATGATGTTCGCGGATTTGCTGGCGAATGACGGTGCATTTGTGCCCGCCATCATTGATCCGATGACCGATATCGCCGTGCTGCAATATACCGGCGGCACCACAGGCGTTCCGAAGGGCGCGATGCTCTCGCACTCGAATTTGTATGTGAATACACATCAATCGCGCCTCTGGTTCCCGCATGTGGAAATGGGACAGGAGAAGATGCTCGGCGTTCTGCCGTTCTTCCATGTCTTTGCCATGACGGTGGTGATGAATCTCACGGTTCTCATCGGTGGTGCGATCATCATGCTGCCGCGGTTTGAGTTGGCGCAGGTGGTGAAAGTCATTCACAAAAAGCGCCCGACTTTGTTCCCGGCGGTACCGACGATCTACACCGCCATCAATCACTACAAAAAGCTGGCGCACTACAATCTGCGCTGCATCAAATATTGTTTCTCCGGCGGTGCGCCTTTGCCTGCCGAAGTGAAGCGTGATTTCGAACGCTTGACGGGTTGCGTGTTAGTCGAAGGATACGGGCTTTCCGAAACATCGCCCGTCACGCATGGCAATCCGCTGGAAGGCGAGAATAAGACCGGTTCTATTGGTCTTCCTGTTCCCGGCACGATCATTGAAATCGTCAGCCTGGATGATCGCAAAACACTCATGCCGCATGGCGAAAGCGGCGAGATTTGCATTCGCGGACCGCAGGTGATGCTCGGCTATTGGCAGCATCCGGAAGAAACTGCCGGCGTGATGGACGATACGCCGGAGGGTAAACGTCTCCATACCGGCGATGTCGGCTACCTCGATGAAGACGGCTACACTTTTATCGTTGACCGCATCAAGGATATGATCGCGGCGGGCGGTTTCAAAGTTTATCCGCGCCATGTCGAGGAAGCGATTTATCTGCACCCCGCGGTGGAAGAATGCATCGTCGCCGGCGTGCCGGATGAGTATCGCGGTCAGACCGTGAAAGCCTTTATCAAGCTGCGCGAAGGTGCGGAGCTTTCAGCCGATGATCTAAAAGCCTTTTTGAAAGACAAGCTTTCGCCGATTGAAATGCCGAAGAAGATTGAATTCCGTGGCTCTTTGCCGAAGACATTGATCGGCAAGCTGTCACGTAAAATGATTTTGGAAGAAGAAGCGGCCAAGGCCGCTCAGGCAAAAGCCTAAGTTGTAGGCTGCTGCGAATGTTTCGCGAGCTCGACTTGAGCGCGCAGATCGATTTCATCGAGAACTTCAGCAAGGCGCGGATCGGTAACCTGCGCGCGGCGGGCGCTGACGATGCGCGCGAGCTGGATGAGTTTTTCTTTCGAGATGCCGCCGGTCAAAAGTTCAATACGCAAATCTTCAAGGCGGTCGAGAATATCCTGTGCGCGGAGCTTACCCTTGGATGCATGGGCAAGGGCGTCATCGACTTCCTGAACGCCAAGAACGCCGGAAATCGAGCCGGTACCGGCTACGCCATGCGCCGCATCTGCCTCGCTGGTTTCATCCAGATGCTTGGCAAAGCTGGTGCCGCTCGCGGCGCCGGTTTTGCCTGTGCGTTTAACGGGTTGGGATGACCGTATGCCGCCGGGGCCTTCAATTTTGCTTATCACGTGATTCCCCGCTTTGAGGCTTACCTATCGGCAATTTCTGCCTGATACAGCGGTCATTGTAGCCATAAACATTTACGAAAGGCATCTGAAAAAAACTAACAGATTCAAATCCTTGAATAAATCCGCCTGGGGCGGGGGTTTTTGGCATGCGCTTCGCATTAATCCGGCCAGAGGATCAGGGGTTATCATGTCCGTCTTGTTACTAAAAGTTCTTCCCTCCTTACTTCCCCACCGGTCGGCGGCGTTTTGCCGCGCCCGCCGGCATACCCTCCTTGCGGCACTGGGTATGATGCTTCTGATCCTCGAGCCATTTCATTCCGCAGAGGCCGCCTCGCGCCTCAAGGACATCGTCGATTTCCAAGGTGTTCGCGACAATATGCTGGTCGGTTACGGTCTCGTTGTCGGCCTCAACGGCACCGGCGACTCGCTGACCAACGCGCCATTCACCGAACGTTCGATGATCGGCATGTTAGAGCGCCTGGGTATCAACACCAGCGGCGACTTCAATACGATCAAAACCAAGAACGTCGCCGCCGTGATGGTAACCGCCACACTGCCGCCATTCGCATCGCAAGGTTCGCGCATTGACGTAACTGTCGGTACGATGGGTGACGCCAAGAGCCTTCAGGGCGGTTTGTTGCTTGTTACGCCGCTGCAGGGCGCTGACGGCGAAGTTTATGCCGTAGCGCAGGGCTCGATCTCTTCGGGCGTCACCGCAAGCGGCGCCAGCGGCACGACAGTGACCAAGGGCGTTCCGACGTCGGGTCGCATCTCCTCAGGTGCTATCGTTGAGCGCGAAGTCAATTTCCGCCTCGCCGATCTCACCACAATGCGCCTTTCACTGCGTAATCCGGATTTCACGACCGCTCAGCGCGTAGCTGATGCCATCAATAAGCATCTGAATGCCAAGGCTGCAGAAGCCACCGACAGCACCACGGTCCGTTTCGTTATTCCCGAAAACAAGCGCGGCAATGTCGTCGGCCTCATGACCGATATCGAGCAATTGACGGTTATTCCCGATGAAGTTGCCCGCGTACTGATCGACGAGCAGTCCGGCGTCATCGTCATGGGTGAAAATGTTCATATCAATACGGTCGCTATCGCTCAGGGCAATCTTACGATCAAGATCAGCGAAACGCCGGAAGTTTCGCAGCCATCGCCACTCTCCGAAGGCGGCACAACGACCGTTGTTCCGCGTACCGATGTCAGCATCGATGAGAACAAGGATTCGAAGATGGCCATGCTGAAGAGCGGCGTCAGTCTGCAGGAATTAGTGCAGAGCCTGAATGCGCTTGGCATCGGCCCGCGAGACATGATCGCCATTCTGCAATCGATCAAGGCCGCCGGCGCCCTGCAAGCCGATCTGGAGCTGATGTAATGGATACAGGCATTCAAAGCGTCGGTGATATGGCAGTGATGCAATCGTCATCACCCCAGCAGCTCGCCAAAGGCGCGGCCAACGTCGACAAAACGTCGCAGGATTTCGAATCCATGTTCATGAGCCAGATGCTGCAGCCGATGTTCGACACAATCGATGTCGATCCGGTTTTCGGCGGCGGTCACGGCGAGCAGGTGATGCGCAGCTTCCTCGTGCAGGAATACGGCAAG
>DASTLS010000259.1:0-3534 GCA_035714725.1 Alphaproteobacteria bacterium
AAATAATTACGATGCGACACGTCAAAAGTTTAAAAGTCAAGCATCGCGCTTCGAACGAGAATTTGACAGCATTTTGCCGAGAGACAAAAAGGTTCGTGCGCAGCGTTTCCTGCGGCATGCGCTTTTCATGACTCATGTCGAAAAAGATCTAAAAAAACAAAAAAAGAACAGGGCCCAATCCAATCGGACTATGGCGTATATCAACGAGTATAATCATTTCGTTCATAAGGCCGAGGCGGCCCGGCAATATCTCGAACAAACTGTGCCGCCACATTGGCTCCGCCGCGCATTCGCTGTTAAAGGCTTGGCGATGGCTGAAAAGAAACCAGATCAAGAAATGTTCGCAGCGTTCGAGGTTGCGCTTCGTGAGGGGCTTGCAGCGCAGCCGGATTCAATGGCGCTTTATCTCATGTTGGGGCTTTGCCACTGGTATCAGGGGCGCCTGGATGAGGCGGAACGGGATTTTGCTGAAGTGACATCTGGCGCGTTGCGGCTTTTGCCGGATGACCCCATGCCGATCGATTTGGGCAACCTTGTCAGTTTTTATTGGGTCAATGACGCGCGCATTCGCGAGAAATGCCCAAGCGATACTCATGCTTTGGTGTCGCCGGAAGATGTTGTGAAGAGCTATGCTTGGGCTTACCTCGCTTATATAGAGCGCAGGAAGAGCGCTATAGATCAGGCATATGAGGCAGCTGCCAATTCGCTCGAATTGTTTCCCTATAACGGGGAGGTGCAGCGCATCTATCTTCGCACTGTATTTGACTATATCGCTGCCGGTCGGAGGGAGTGGGAAAGCTGTTTCCTCGAAGCCTATGAGGCGGCGAGCTATAATGACCGCACGATCATGCATGACTTTGCCGCTCCGGCGTATCACGTGCTTAAGATAAACGGGAGGGATGAGGAGGCGGAAGTCTTGCTGGAGAAGCTCAAGCTTTATCTCAGTCGCGTGAAATTATTTCTCTGGACGCATTCGCTCTATCAGGAATTGTATCCCTACAATCAGAAGTACGGCATACCGCACGCAAACGTGATCAACGCTATGCCTGCTTAAAGTAGTTGTGCCGCTGCAGGAATTCTTCGCGATTACCCTGGAACCAGTTCCAGGTTTGCTCAAGTCCTTGGCGTAATGTGGTCGCAGGGTTGTATTCCAGCCATTCGCGGGCGCGAGTGATGTCCATTACGCGTCGGGGAAAGCCCGATGGCTTTGTCGCATCGAAATGCGCTTCGAAGGGAATAAATTCCTGTAGCGTTTCGACCAATTCCTTAATTGTTACGCCCGTTCCGCTGCCGAGATTGACGTATGTGCCGCGTGTGCCTTTGAGGAGGGCAAGGATAACACCTTCCGCAACATCCGCAGCATAAGCAAAATCCCGTACTGCTGAGCCATCACCCCAGATGTTCACCGGCTTCTCACCGTTTGCGATGCGCGACATGAGGCTCGGGATGACCATCGCGTTATCCGGGTCGAAATTATCGCCGGGGCCATAGACATTGCATGGGCGCACGACGGCAAAGCTCTCAAGATTATATTGAATTTTGTAGGCCTTCACCTGTAGCTCGGCCATGCGCTTGGCCCAGCCGGGGAACATATCCATCGGGCCTTCTTTTTCTTCGCCGTCACTTTCGACGAAAACCTCCGCGCTCGGGTAGGCGCCGATGGAGCTCGTGTAAACCACGCGCTTCACATTATTGACGCGGCAGGCCTCAAGCACATTGGTATTCATCATGAGGAGGGGGACAAAAAAGCTCGCGGGCTTACTCTTCGTGACCTCGATTGAGCCTTTAATGCCGGCGACATGGCAAACAAAGTCGGCACCCTTGGTGGCTTCTTTCACAAAATTGAAATCGCAGAGATCGCCCTGAACGTGCTTCGCCTTTGGATGAACGATGATCTTATCGAGCGAGATGCTTGTGACCTGCGCGCCCGCAGCACAAAGAATATTCACGACCTCGCGACCGATCATGCCGGTGCCGCCGGTGACGATAATTTTTTTACCCGCGCATTGAGCCAGGATATCTTTGGAAAGCGTCATTATTCGATAACGCAGTAAGAAACACGCGAGGCATGCGAGAAGCGCTGCAGTTTGATATTATTCAGGCCAAGCACTTCCATGACAGCCATGGTTTCACCCGGCGATTCATGGTCGTTGAGCTCATCGAACGCCAGGACGCTGCCTTTCACAAGGCGCGGCTTGATGGTCTCCAAAACCTTTTTCGTCGGCTCGTAGAGGTCAAAATCGAAATAGGCGAGGGCAACGATCGTCTCGGGGTTGTTTTTCAAATAAGCAGGAACTTCCTTGGTCGCATCGCCCTTGCGGATCTCAAACTTCTTGATGTGTGAAAGCGGATTAAGCGCTTCGTGCGTTTCCAGAACTTGCTCAAGGTACTTTTCATATTCTTTAGTAGTTGAAAGTGCGCCGGTTTTCATCATCTCGTGATTTTTGTCTTCGGCAGCAATGCTGGGAAAACCTGTGAAGGTATCAAACGCAATGAGTTTGCGGTGGCGATTGAATGGATCGTAAATGCCGCGCAGGGCGGCAAAGACCGCCATGTTTTGCCCCCAACGCGTGCCGAACTCCATTATCGAGCCATGCACATTGACAATCTGCTTGAACAAAAATTCCATGCAGAGGATGCGAACGAGGCTTTTCGATTCAAGGAATAGACCGAGATTGGATGCAAGCTGTCCCGGAGGAATAGGGCATTGCTTCAGCAACTCTTCCATTCTATCGCGATGTTGCGATTCCGTTGCTGAGCTGAAATTGATGATGCCGGTGGGTTGCATGAAGCCTCGAGAAAGAATCGCCGCTGGATAACGCACAAAAGGATAGCTAACCCTTGTGTTTATGCAAGGTCTGCTCTCCAGCCTTATATTGCATGGGGTGAGGCCTTCTTATAGCTTCAATTGAGTATTCTTTGGCGTTTGAGAATTTATGCCTGCTATCGAAAAACATGATTTTCCCTGCAGATTGCCTATGCATAAGCTGCGTGCTGCATACGCATCGGTCGAAGATGCTTTTGATGCGCATGACTATCTCTATGTTGCCCGTTTCGTCGGAGACGACCCAGAGCTGCGCGGATGCGCGCTTCTTCTGTTAGGCAATCGGGTGGGTGGGGAACGAATTCTGGATCAAAACAAGATCGAGACAGCTCGTTCTTATTATTATCGTTTTTATGCAGCTTGGTGCGACGATGATTTGTCATTAGCGCAAGAGTATTTGAATCATGCGCGCCGCCGAGGCGGCGATACAGAAAAACTCGATCGGCTCGAACATCTTATAAATAAAAAATCGTTTCGTGTTTTGTTGCATTGGGACTTTCACAATTCGACGGTATGGAAACCATTTAAAGAGCTGCCGGGAGTCGAAGCCGTCGTGTCCCGATACATGTCCTCAGACGATGTAATCATGGTTCCGGTTGGTCAGCCGGTATCCTCTGCGATATCGGGACCTTTTGATCTCATCATTCTTGATGACGTTAAAATGGTTCCTCTTGGATTGAAAGAATTCAGGGCTCCCGTCATTGCCATTA
>DASTLS010000260.1:0-4018 GCA_035714725.1 Alphaproteobacteria bacterium
AACCAGCGTGATTTTCTTCGCTGCTGCCATGATATGCCCCTGCTATCCTTTATTATTCCTTGGCTTCAGCGGCTTCCGCCTGCTTCTTGCCGAGAATTTCGTTGACCTTCTTGCCGCGGCGCATTGCAACCGAACGCGGGCTCGAAACCTGGTTCAGCGCATTGAACGTCGCTTTAATCATGTTGTGCGGATTCGACGAGCCGACCGACTTCGCGACAACGTCGTGAATGCCGAGAGCTTCGAACACAGCGCGCATCGGACCGCCGGCGATGATGCCGGTACCGGCTGGCGCCGTACGCAGAACAACCTTGCCCGCGCCGTAACGGCCACGAACGTCGTGATGAAGTGTGCGACCTTCGCGGAGCGGCACGCGGAACAGGCGACGCTTCGCCGCTTCCGTTGCCTTGCGGATCGCTTCAGGAACTTCGCGAGCTTTGCCCGTGCCGATGCCGACGCGGCCCTTGCCGTCGCCGACAATGACGATTGCTGCCATGGCGAAGCGCTTACCGCCCTTCACAACCTTGGCGACGCGATTGATGCCAACGAGCTTTTCAATCAGCTCATTGCCTTCGCGGTCTTCGTTCTCGTCGACCTTCTTCGGTGCTCTTTCAGCTTTTGCCATTTTCGTTCCTCTTAAAACGCTAAGCCGGCTGCACGAGCCGCTTCAGCAAGTTCTTTGACGCGGCCGTGGTACAGATAGCTGCCACGGTCGAACACAACTTCTTTGATGCCGGCTTTGATCGCGCGTTCCGCAACCAGCTGGCCAATGGTTTTCGCAGCGTCTTTGTTCGCGCCGGTCTTGAGCTTGGTGCGCAGATCCTTCTCGATGCTCGAGGCTGCGACGAGGGTTTTGCCCTGTGCGTCATCGATGATCTGAGCGGAGATGTGCTGACCCGAGCGATGAACCGAGAGACGCAGACGGCCATGCGACTTGCGCGCGATCTGGAAACGGTTACGCGCTGAGCGGCGCTTTTGGAGTTGCTTAGGAGATAACATGGTTCACCTTTATTTCTTCTTGCCTTCTTTGCGGCGGATACGTTCGCCCTGATACTTGATGCCCTTACCCTTGTACGGTTCCGGCTTCTTGAGACCGCGGATTTCAGCAGCGACCTGGCCGACCTTCTGGCGGTCAATGCCCGTGATCGAAATCACCGTCGGCTTTTCAGCCTTGATAGTGATGCCTTCCGGCGGATGGAATTTCACTTCATGGCTGAAGCCGAGCTGGAGGATAAGGTCCTTGCCCTGCACTGCCGCTTTGAAGCCGACGCCTTCGATCTCAAGCACTTCCTTGAAACCGTCGGTCACGCCCTTGACCATATTGTTGATGTTGTTGCGAGTGGTGCCCCACAGAACGCGCGCACGCGACGTGTCCTGACGCATGCTCACGGAAACCTTGCCGTCAGCCGTCTTAACTTCGACTTCCTGCGGCGCGGTCAACGAGAGGTTGCCCATCTTGCCTTTGATAGCGACGATCTGGCCTTTGATTTCGGCCGTTACGCCTTGCGGCAGAGCCACTGGATATTTGCCTACGCGAGACATGGTTTAACTCCAACTCCTTAGAATATGCGGCACAAAACTTCGCCGCCGACATGCTGGGCGCGCGCTTCGTTATCCGAAAGCACACCGCGCGGGGTCGACAGGATCGAAACACCGAGACCGTTGAACACGCGGCCCAGATCCTTGATGCCGGCGTATACGCGACGACCCGGGGTCGAAACGCGTTCGATCTTTTGAATGGCGCCTGCGCCTTCGTGATACTTGAGTTCGATCTCAAGCGTCGCTTGGGCCGACGACTTATGCTGAACTTCGGTGTAACCGCGAATGTAACCTTCGCGCACCAGAGCTTCGAGAACTTGCTTGCGGAACGACGAAGCCGGGCACGAGACAACCGCCATACCGGCCATCTGGCCGTTGCGGATGCGCGTGAGCATATCGCCGAGTGTATCTGTTACGGACATTCTTTCGTCCCCCTTACCAGCTTGACTTTACGACGCCGGGAATCTGGCCCGATGAGGCCAATTCACGCAGCTTGATACGGCACAACTTGAACTTACGATAAACGGCGCGCGGGCGGCCGGTCAGTTCGCAGCGGTTATGCTGGCGGACGGCGCTCGAGTTACGCGGCATCTTGGCAAGCTTCATCACAGCCGTGAAACGGTCTTCCATAGACGTTTCCTTGTCCATGATGACTTCTTTCAGCTTCGCGCGACGCGCTTTGTACTGCTTCGTCATCTTTTTGCGACGAGCTTCTTTTTCGATCATGCAGGTCTTTGCCATGCGTACTCTCCGGTTACTGCTGGAACGGCATATTGAAGAAACGCAAAAGTTCGCGTGCTTCATTGTCCGTTTTCGCGGTGGTGCAAATCACGATGTCCATGCCGCGGATTTCATCAATCTTGTCGAAATCGACTTCGGGGAACACGATCTGTTCCTTGAGGCCGAGGGCGTAGTTGCCGTTGCCGTCGAAGCTGCGAGCCGAGATGCCGCGGAAGTCGCGGACGCGCGGCAGGGCAATATTCACCAGGCGGTCGAGGAATTCGTACATCTTTTCCGAACGCAGCGTGACTTTACAACCGATGCCGAGGCCGCCACGGAGCTTAAAGGTCGCGATCGCCTTACGAGCCTTGGTGATGACAGGCTTCTGGCCGGCGATCAGCGCAAGCTGTTCAGCCGCGTTCTTCGTCTTCTTGCTGTCGTTGACGGCTTCGCCAACGCCCATGTTGATGACAATCTTTTCCAGGCGCGGAACCTGCAGACCGTTCGTGTAGCCGAACTTCTTGACCATTTCCGGCTTGATCACGTCCTGATACTGCTGACGCAGGCGCGGGATGTATCTATCTTTCTTTGCTGCAACCATCGTTCAGTTCCTCTTACTTGATCTCTTCGCCGGAGCGACGGGCGATACGGACCTTCTGATCCTTCACCATTTTGAAGCCAATGCGGACCGGCTTGTTGTCCTTCGGATCAAGGTGCGCGACGTTCGACGCATGGATCGGCGCTTCGCGACGGACGATGCCGCCCTGCGGGTTAGCCTGCGACGGCTTGGTGTGACGCGCGATCATATTGACGCCCGACACCACGACGCGGTTTTCCTTCGGCAGAACTTCGGTGATCTCACCGACTTTGCCCTTGTCCTTGCCCGCGATCACGATGACGCGGTCTTTCTTTTTAATTTTCATTTTAACGGCGCTCATTACAGCACCTCCTCAGCCAAGGAGATAATTTTCATAAAACCAAGATTACGCAGTTCGCGCGTCACGGGTCCAAAGATACGGGTGCCGATCGGCTCCAGTTCCTTATTGATCAGGACGGCGGCGTTACGGTCGAAACGGATCAGCGTTCCGTCGGCGCGGCGCATCGCGAATTTCTGGCGAACAATGACGGCCTTGTGAACGTCACCCTTCTTCACGCGGCCACGCGGAATAGCTTCCTTGATCGAGACGACGATAACGTCGCCGATCGCGGCCGTGCGGCGCTTCGAACCGCCAAGAACCTTGATGCAGGCCACGGCCTTCGCGCCGCTGTTGTCTGCCACATCAAGTACTGTTTCCATCTGGATCATTTTACGTTCCTCAAACTTCCTTTTCTTATGCCGCGACCAGGGCGTGAGCCTTTATCTGGGCACGAACTTCCAAATCTCCACGCTTCAGGCTTTCCGCTCCGTGCATCACAACATGAGCGATGTCATGATCGTGATGTATAAACGCAACGTGATGGCCATCTTCATGCACAGTGCGATGCGCACCAAGGTCTTTCGCCATATCCGTAATCACACGATGGGCGGCAGAGGCTTGCTCGTCGCTGCCCGTCAAAGTGATGCCGATATATGTGATCGACTGTTTCATTACTTCGCTGCCGCCTTCTTCGCTGCAGGTTTCTTCGCCGGAGCCGGAGCAGCAGCAGCAGCTTTTGCCGTCGCAGCTTCGTTCGCTAGAGTCCAGCGCTTGCGCTTCGAAATCGGCGCGCATTCGATGATCGACACGACATCGCCGACCTTGTGCGCGTTGGTTTCGTCATG
>DASTLS010000261.1:0-4225 GCA_035714725.1 Alphaproteobacteria bacterium
GTCTTCGCCAAGGTCCGTGGTGTCACAGATGAAACCTTCGGCCTGCAGCATAAGCTCAATGCTTTTGGCGACGGAGGTATCGTCTTCAACAAGCAGAACGCGCATAATTTTGCCTCATGAGTTAACGGCTACAGCACGACAAGGTACGATCTGTTGACGAAGGTTGATAAGACATGGACTTTAACCTTCGGCGTTAAGACCGCATTAAGCTAATCTTACCAAAAAAATTTAATAAATAGTAAACTTTGTTAACGTCCAGATATGTCTTAACTTTTTTTCGATTTTTCGTTATAATACAGAAAGTTAGCCCGCCATCTTTCCATACGGATTCGCGCCATGGCCTCCGAACCAAGCCGCATTGTTAAGCAAATAGAGGCTATTCCATCGCATCAGCTCTTTGGGCGCGTTACCGCAGTGCAGGGTTTGTTAATCGAGGTTGCCGGTATCGACAGGCATCTTTCAGTAGGCAGCCGCTGTTATGTCATCGCACGCGGCGACCGTAAGGTTTTATGCGAAGTCGTTGGATTTAGGGACGGCAAAAGCCTTCTTCTGCCGTTCGCCCCGATTGAGGGCATCGGACTCGGATGCCGGGTCGAAATCGCCGAATCACAACCATCCGTTGCGCCGACTGCCGCCTGGCTCGGGCGAGTCGTAAATGCGCTCGGTGAGCCGATTGATGGCAAGGGGCCTCTTTCTATCGGTGCCGTGCCACAGCCGGTCCGCAGCCCGCCACCGCCAGCGCACGCGCGTAAGCGCGTCGGCGGCAAGCTCGATCTCGGCGTGCGCGCCATCAATACCTTCCTCACATGCTGCCGCGGGCAGCGCATGGGCATCTTCTCAGGCTCCGGCGTCGGCAAGTCGGTGCTTATGTCGATGGTCGCCCGGTATACATCTGCCGATATCTCCGTCATCGGCCTAATCGGCGAACGTGGCCGTGAGGTTCAAGAATTCATTCATGACGATCTCGGCCCCGAAGGCTTGGCGCGTAGCGTAATCATCGTCTCGACGTCCGACGAAGCGCCGTTGATGCGCCGGCAGGCAGCTTACATGACGCTTGCTGTCGCTGAATATTTCCGCGATCAGGGCAAAGATGTTCTCTGCCTTATGGATAGCGTTACGCGCTTTGCGATGGCGCAGCGCGAGATTGGTCTTTCAGCTGGCGAGCCGCCGACGACTAAAGGCTATCCGCCAACCACATTTGCCGAACTGCCGAAGCTTCTGGAACGCGCAGGGCCGGGCGAGCCGGGCAAGGGCAGTATCACCGGTCTTTTCACCGTTCTTGTCGATGGCGACGATCATAATGAGCCGATTGCGGACGCCGTGCGCGGTACGCTCGACGGCCACATTGTTCTTGAGCGCGCAATTGCTGAGCGCGGGCGTTATCCAGCCGTGAATGTTCTGCGCAGCGTGTCGCGTACGATGCCCGCCTGTAATAAGGATAATGAGAACGAGATTGTCGTGCGGGCTCGCCGCTATCTCGCGGCCTATGAGAATATGGCCGAGATGATCCGCCTCGGCGCTTATCGCAAGGGCGCTAATAAGGAAGTCGATGAGGCGATCAATTTCTATGGCCCGCTTGAGGAGTTTTTGCGCCAGGGCAAGAATGAGTGCGCGACCATCGAGGAATGCTACGCCAAGCTGGCGCAAATTCTCGGCGTTGAATGGAAGCCGTAAGTAGGGCGGCATGAAATCGCTCGCCACGCTCATCAAACTGCAAAAAACTTATGTCGACGAGCAGCGCCAGCAATTGGCAAAGCTGCAGGAACGGCTCGAGCAGATCGAGATGCAGATCGCGCAACTCGAGGTCGAGAAAGCCCGGGAGCAGATCGCTGCTGAGCAAAATCCCGAAGCCCGGGCGACCTATGGCGCCTTCGTGAAGGCAGCCGTTGCCAAGGGGCGCGAATTGGATAAGGAACGTCAGATTGCCATTGCTGCCGTCGAGGCGGCTCGCGACAAGCTGACGGAGCTTTTCGAAGAGCAGAAACGTTATGAGACGGCAGAGGAAGCCCGCATCGCTGCCGAAGAAAAAGAAGAACGCCGTCGCGAGACTATCGAGTTGGATGAAATCGGCGGCATCACACACGAGCGCAATAAGGGCTAGCGCTTCCCCTTAAAACAATAATTCCCCGATTTTGGAATCCGCTGCTTTTCTGCATGCCGGAGGAGGGCGGCTTTTTGCCCCTTTTTTCCTAGCAATTTCATGCCCATCTGTTTAATGCAACAAAATGGTTGCATTTCTTCTTGGGCGACGTATTATGCAACTCAACGGTTGCTTATGAGGATTTACCAATGGAAAACAGCATACATAAACGCATTGAAATAAAGGCCCCGGTCTCACGTGTCTGGAAGGCCCTGACGGACTACCGAGAGTTTGGTGCCTGGTTTGGCGTCAAGGTTGATGCCCCCTTCGTGGTGGGCAAACCCGCTACGGGCGAAAAGACATCGGGCGGCTGCGATGGCAAGCCATGGAACGCCGTCATTGTGAAGATGGAGCCGGAGCGCCTGTTTTCATACACATGGCATCCGTGGTCGTCTGGCGAGCTCTCCCCCGGCGAGAAGCCCAATCTGGTCGAGTTTGTGCTGGAGCCGACAAAAATCGGTACCCTGCTTAAGGTGACCGAAACCGGCTTCGCCAGCTTGCCGCAAGCACGCTATGATGAGTCTTTCCCCAAACACACCGAAGGCTGGACAAAGCAGGTCGAAAATGTCGCGAACCACATCGCACAGAACCCATAACCAGATACTGGCGAGACAGCCGCATTATGCGGCTGTCTTTGCTGCCCTTGGCGACAAGACCCGTCTTGCGCTAGTGAGTAAGCTTGCCAACGGCCAGCCACACTCGATCTCGGAACTAACCGAGGAGAGCGAGCTGACCCGCCAGGCAGTCACCAAGCACCTCCGCGTGCTGGAGAATGCCGGCGTGGTGCGAAGCAAGACTGTGGGGAGGCAGACAATGTTCGTGTTCGATGGGCGTCCGTTTAAGGACGCAGACGAGTATC
This sequence comes from Alphaproteobacteria bacterium, assembly GCA_035714725.1. Lineage (GTDB taxonomy): Bacteria > Pseudomonadota > Alphaproteobacteria > UBA9219 > UBA9219 > JAATFY01. Next base: position 3,000 of record DASTLS010000261.1, read on the forward strand.
TGCGGTTTGTCTCGAAGCAGTGGGATGGCGCTTTGGGTCGCTTGAAGGCTTTCGTCGAGCGTTAAGCGAGTTACTCGCTAGGTGCGCAGCTGATATCGCCGCCTGTGGGCTTCACGCTGCTTTCGCCGCCTTTCAGTGAGACCTCAACCGTATAAGCGATGACGGATGGGGATTCATTCCACTTTTGAGCATCGAGATTCTTCATCTCATTCTCGAAGCAGGTCTGGCTGTCGTTGCCGTTACTTTGGCAGCGCATATGAGCCATGTCGGTCTTCTGCTTCACATATTCATCGGCGCAGTTCGGTATGTTACCGCCGGCGGGTAGTTTGAGTGCTTGCTGGATCTTGCCCCAGCATGCATCCCCTTCTGTCATGACGGAGCATGAGGCTTTCCATGCGCGCTTATATTTCAGCTTGGCGCTTGTGCCGTCATGGGAGACGGATTCCACGCTACCGACAGCGGTGTCTTCCAAAACCTTCTTTTTGTCGGCGGCATTGAATACGGCAAAGCCCATGCCACCATTGCTGCCGTCATCGGCACCGAAAAAGAGATAGGGCCATTCGGCGCTTTCGTAATAGCCGGTCCACATATCGCTGGGGACGACATATTCGTTGGATGCGTTTTGTTGAGCGCAGGTCGGCTTCTTGCCTTTCGCATCAATTGGAATCCACGAAAGTTGCGCAGCACCTTTTTCGCCAAGGTCGATCTGCTTCACCATCACATGCTGGTAATAGGAACATGCGATATCACCTTGGCCCGGAGGATTTTCCGCATCGATCGGAAATTCTGCCGAAGGCTTCACTTCCACATGCTCAACGTTGCTCGGTTTATCGAGCGCGGTCTCGGGCTCGATCAAAGCTTCTTCGCTGGCATAGGCCGGCAGGCAGAGAAGCGCGAGAGCGAGGGTAAGGACGGGCAGTTTCATAAGCATCACCGGGAGGCGGAAGGGAACGGCACAACAGGGCGAGGCGGGAGATTAGGTCGTTATGGTGGCTGGGTTTACATTTTTTTGCAAGCTCAACCAATTTTTCTTTCCGACCTGGAAATTGAGGGTACCGGCATAGTCGATTCCACTCAGGGCACGCAGATAAACATTGCGTAATTCCTGATGCAGCCCTTCGGGCAAGATTTGCTCGCTGCGCACGATCATATCGAGTTTTTTAGGCTGTACGAAGCCGTCGAACTGCATGGGGCCGAGGCGGCTCATGCGGACATCGATCAGGAAG
>DASTLS010000262.1:0-3907 GCA_035714725.1 Alphaproteobacteria bacterium
CTCTCGCCTCAGACCCGTCGAACGTAACAGCTTTCGTTGTCCTGACCGGGCTTTACGAAGCGCAAAATGATAACGATAAAGCGCTTGCGACGATTAATGACGGCATCACGCGCAATCCAAAGAGCCTGCCGCTTTATCTGCTGAAGGCTGATCTTTATCAGCGCAAAAATGATATCGCGAAAGTCGCGGAGACTTTCGATACCATTTACAAACTGTCGCCGAAGGAAACCAAATATCGCCTGAAGCTGGCGGAGATTTATATCGAAGCCAACAAAATCGATGAGGCTGAGGCTGTATTGCGCAGCGGCGTTACTGCCATGCCGGATAGCTGGGACATGAAGCATGCCCTTGTGCTGTTCCTCAATGAGCATCGCAGCCCCGATGCATTTCAAAAAGAAGTGGCCAACATCATGGCCGCCGACCCGAAGCAGACGCAGCCCTATATCTGGCTGGTGGACTCATATCTCAGCCATAACGATGTCGATAAAGCCAAAGGCTTGTTGAACGATATTATCGCCAAGAACCAGTTCGATGCTCTCGGCATGTATGCTCGCACGGCGCTTGCCCGCATCTATTATATTCAAGGCGACAAAGACAATGCCGGCAAGTTGGTGTCGGCGGTGCTCGAGAAAGACCAAAACAACCTCGATGCCCGCTTTCTGCATGCCCGCATGCAGGCCGATGCCGGTAATCTCGATAATGCGATAGCAGAACTTCGCGCCATCCTGCGTGATCGGCCAAAGACCAAAGAAGCCCTGCATGTTCTCAGCGAAACGCTGCTAGCCCAAAACCATCCCGATCTGGCACTCGAGACCATGAACCAGTTGGCTGAGCTTGATCCCACGAACTATGCGGTGCGCGTACGCTTGGCACAGATGTATCAGGTCAATGGCGACTCCCATCACGCCATGGACATGCTGTTCCTGATTACGAAGAGCGAACCGAAATTCGCACCGGCCTGGGAAACCACCGCGCGTATTGCCATCACCCTCAAGGATTGGGCGACTGCCGATATGGCGATCGGCACGCTCGATAAGCTCGATGGCCAGCATATGACGGCTATTTATCTTCGCGGCGAAATGGATGCCGCAAACGGCAAGCCTGAAGACGCCCTCGCCCAATATACCCAAGTCGTCAATGCCGATCCCGGCACACCAATTGCGCAGCAAGCGCTGCTTGCGATGATGCCGGTCTATAAGAAAGAAAATAAGCTCGATGACGCGGCGCATTTCTTAGAGACGCTCAAAACACCGACGCCAATTTCTGAAACACTATTAGGCGCGGTGTATCTCGAGTTGAAAAAGCCGGAATCTGCGGCAACGGCGTTCGATGCCGCTATCAATGCAAATGCAAAAACGCCGGAACCTTATATCCAGCGCGCACATCTTTATATGAACGACAAGAAATATGATGCTGCGCTCGATGTGTTAAAGAAAGGTGCCGTCGTAGCTCCTGCCGATATTCGCCCCCCGATTATGGAAGCCGAGATTTATGACGATACCGGTCGCTATGACGAAGCCATCGCGCTTTACGATCAGATCCTGAAGCGCAATCCACAGCTGGATGCCGTGGCAAACAATCTGGCCGAAACCATCGCCGACTATAAAGCGAATGACCAGGCGGCCCTTGAGAGAGCACGGCAGGTGGCCGAGCGTTTTGTCGCCACCACCGATCCGCTGTTCATGGATACGCTCGCTTGGGTCTATTACAAGCAGGGCAATCAACAGAACGCGCAGACTTTCATGGATCGCGCCATGGCTGCTATCGGCGATAAGGCTCCGGCGCAGATGCGCTATCACTACGGCGCAATTTTGCTGAAGGCCAACAAATCGTCCGAGGCGAAAGCGCAATTGCAGCAAGCCACAGCAAACGGCGCCGATTATCCCGGCCTCGATGACGCCAAGAAGCTGCTGACAGGGCTATGAGCTCAATCTCCATCGCCATGGCTACCTACAACGGTGGCCGGTTTATCGGCGAACAGCTGGAGAGCCTTGCGGCTCAAACCGTAAAGCCGGCCGAACTAGTCATCACTGACGACAGCTCGACCGACAATACGCTCGAGGTCGTACGCGCCTTCGCTGCCAAAGCCCCCTTCCCCGTTCGCATTGAAAAGAACGAAGACCGGCTCGGTTATCGCGGCAATTTCATGCGCGCCGCAAATTTGTGCAACTCAGACATCATCGCCTTCTGCGATCAGGACGATGTCTGGCGTCCCCATAAGCTCGAGAAGATGCTGAAGCTCCTTGAGCAGCCCGATGTGCTGCTCGCTTTCCATGATGCGCTGGCGGTTACACAGAGCCTCGAAGTGCTCAGCCCGCTCGGCATTCAATCCGCGCCGAGCCATTTGAATCCCCACCAGACGATTTCGCCCTGGTGGTATGGGCTTGGCTTCACCCTCGTTTTTAAGCGCAGCTTGCTTGATTACACCCAGTTCTGGCCGCTTTCTGCTGACTTCTTTAAGCCACAGGAACGGGAAGCGCATGACCAGTGGTTTTACTTCCTGGCATCCTGCCTTGGCTCGATTACTTATGACGACGAGCCGCTGGTTTTCTACCGACAGCACACAACAAATACCGAAGGCTGGAAACCGTCCGGCGGCGCGTTAAACCGCCTCAAGAAGATGTGGAGTGTCGATACACTCAGCCTCCTGCGGGAGCGCGGCACAGGCGCTGGCCATCGCGCAGTGGTAATGGAGAAGATATCGCAAGCATCCAGCGGCCCCACAGCAGAAAGGGCCTCTAGCGCCGCAAAGGGCTACAGCAAGCTTGCGGAAGGCTATACGCGGCGTGAAGCCATTTACACCGGACCAACATTAGGTGTGCGCCTCAAGGCCTTCGGGACGGCACACGACATCGGCGCTTATCAGCGGCCATGGGCATGGGGCGTTGGCGGCAAGGAAGGTCTGCGTGACCTTATCCGCGGCGTTCTCTTTCCCAGAAAATCGGCATAAAAAAATCGCGGCTCCAGAAGGAGCCGCGATCTTTAAGCTATTCGCCTTGTTCTTAGGCCTTGACGCGTTCGCGGCGGGCAAAGAACAAGAGACCCATCAGAGCTGCACCGAAGAGCGGCAGCGAAGCGGGCAGCGGAACATTCGATTGGCCGAAGTTAGCGGCTTCAAATGAGTTGCTCGTGGTCGAGAAAGTTGCCGATACGATCGTGCCGAAGGTGTCGATGAAGTTAACATCGGCCTGCGCTGTGTGATCGGTACCGCCGATCTGGGTCAGGATGTCTGTGCCCGTGATCGTGTAGGTAACGTTACGCGAGTCTGTGATCGTCAACGTATTGAAGTCGTCGATCGTGCCCCACGTGAAAGCAAAGCTATGCTGGCCAGCTGCAAGTGTGAAGGTCGCGGATCCAGGGGTAACCGTACCCGGACCAGGAGGATTATCGAGAACAGCAAGATAGTTGTTCTGATAGATCGAGCCGGTCGGCTGCGAGTAGTACATGCTCAGCGAGGTTGCCGGATTGACAACAATCGCGTTGGTCGTGAGGGCCAGGCCGCCGTAAGTAGCCAGGTTGATATTCGGATTAAGTGCACCAGCGACACCGTAGGTGATCGCGGTCGATGTGTTGCCCAAATTGATGGCCAGGGTCGCAGCATGCGACGGCGTGGCAATCAAAGCTGCAAGAGCAGCAAGCAGAGCGATTTTCTTCATGGGTCGTCTCCCTTTGAAAGTCAGCGGAATAGCCTTCTTTTGTTCCGGGGACGATATATGCATGCCAAAAAGGGGTTGGCAATAGTTACAGGTATAAAAATCATGCATTTCTTATACTGCTCTTGAACCCCAGTAAAAGCGTCATTTCTGTAGTTAAAATTAACCTTTTCAAGAGCCTCCTACCCTCCAATTTCCCTGTATTCACTGCCCTAAACCGGGATTCCGCGGAATTTGAGACTTTTACTTTAAAG
>DASTLS010000263.1:0-3156 GCA_035714725.1 Alphaproteobacteria bacterium
AAGGATTGGGGAGCGCGGCGCCCTGCACCGTTGCCAGCTGCGTGCGGATGGCATTGCCGCCGATATCGAACAGCTCCTGCTCCGATAGCTTGCTGCTCGATAAAGCCAGCTGCATCACCGGAACAGATGATGCGTTGTAGCTCATGATGAAAGGCGGCGTCGTGCCGGGCGGCAAAGAACGCAGCATGGTTTGCGCAATGGCCGTTGTCTGCGCCAGCGCCATATCGACATTCACATTCGGATGGAAAAAGGTTTTGACGACGGCGATGCCGGTGAGCGACTGGGATTCGATGTGCTGAATATCGTTCACCGTCGTCGTCATCGCGCGTTCATAACTGCCGGTGATACGGTCGGCCATTTCATCGGGCGGCAAGCCGGTGAAACCCCAAATGGTCGCAATGACGGGAATGCCGATATTCGGAAAAATATCGACAGGCGTACGCATAATGGTGATGGGACCGAAAATGAGCAGAAGCAGCGCCAACACAACGAATGTGTATGGCCGCTCGAGCGCAATACGCACTATCCACATAAATGATGGTCTCCGGCGGGGGCTTTTTCGTCTTATCTTCGTAAGCGAAAGGTCTTTTGATTACAAACAGATGCACTTAAAGGCCCGATTATGGCCTTTTGTTGGCGCACCCCCGAATCAATTTGTGGATAAAACTCAGTTACGACCGGAGAGGTAGCGCTCGAGCCGTTGGTCGGGCACGAGCCACATGAGAGCTACGCCGGCATAAATGATCTGAGCCGCTTCGGTGTGGAAAAACGAAAGCGCGATCGCTCCGGCATAGAGCACGGCCGAGAATTTACCTTTCCAATCGCAGCCGACGGCCTTGCGGATGGCGGAGTTCGGTCCCTCCTCACGCACCAGCGCGATCTGCAAAAGCAGATAGGCAATGCCGGCCATGAATAAAATCACGCCGTACACCGCCGTCGGCGCCACAGCATGCGGGTTCTCACCAATCCAGCGCGTGGAAAGCGGAAACAGCGAAAGCCAAAACAGCAAATGCAGATTGGCCCAAAGGACAGCGCCGTTCACGCCATGCGCCGTCGCCAGCATATGGTGATGATTGTTCCAGTAAATGCCGACATAGATGAAGCTGAGAACGTAAGAGAGAAAAACCGGCACCAGTGGCAGAAGTGCCTGTAAGGTTGCTTCGTGCGGCGCCTGAAATTCCAACACCATGATGGTGATGATGATGGCGATCACGCCATCGCTGAATGCTTCCAGCCTGCCCTTACCGATACCTGCCGCCATGTCGCCTCCCGATATGCGTAATCAGCTTGCCGCGGCCATGATTTTTCCGCAATCGGCGATTTCTTACGCGCTTCTTATGCAATTAAAGCCGCAGGCACGGGATAACTTACGCCGCAGGCTTTACAAAAATATGATGTTCCGTACGCACCGCTTTCTAAAAATCACCGGCATCGTGCTGCTGTTGCTTGTTCTGTTTGTCGCGGCAGCGATTTTCCTGCTGCCCGGCCAGATGCACCATATCGTGAGCGACAAAGGCAGCACGGCGCTCGGACGCAAATTCTCCGTCGATGGCCCCGTGCATATCGACTGGAACTGGAGCGCACCGACGATTGAACTTAATCAGGTGAAGCTCGCGAATATGGAAGGCGCGCCGGAGCCGGATATGCTCAGCATCGATCAGCTGAAAATTCAGGTTCGCATCTGGAAGTTGCTCGAAGGGCAGATGAATATCCCCAACATCACGCTGGTTAACCCTGTGATTGTGCTGGAGAAATTCGACGCCGACACCAAGAACTGGAACTTCCCGACAGTCTCCAGCGCGCGCTCGGCAACACACACGGTCGTGCCGACCAAGAGCTCCAACTTTCCGATCATAGGCAAGCTCGATGTGCAGAACGGAACGCTCACCTATCGCGATAAAACGGTCGGCCTCGATACGACGCTGCAGTTGACGGAAGCGACGGGCAGCAGCCAGGATGAATTCCATCTCAACGGCAACGGCACGTTGCATGGCCAGACATTCAGCGTTGATGCCAGCGGCGGCTCGCTCGAGATGCTGCGCGCGAGCAAGGAAGATTATCCGCTGAGCGTCGATATCAAGATGGGCAAGACGGAGATCAAGGTCGACGGCAAGTTTCACGACATCGTGAATATGGCGGGCGTCGATACGACGGTTGCCGTGCATGGCGATAACCTCGCCGATATTTTCTACATCACCGGCATCCCGCTGCCGCCTTCGCCTGTTTACTCGTTCAGCGCGCATTTGCAGGAAGCGAACGACCTTTGGCATCTGACAGATCTCAAAGGCAAGCTGGGTGAAAGCGATATCGAGGGCGATATCACTTACGACACATCTCCCGACCGCAGCTATATGAAAGGCACGATCAACGCGACGCTTTTGCGTATGGTCGATCTCGGCGGTTTCATCGGCGCCAAGACAGATAAACCTGCTGCGCCGAGCGATAAACTCCTTCCCGATGTTCCGATTGATCTGACGCGACTGCGCGCATCCGATGCCGATGTCGATTTCCGCGCCACGCGCATCAATCAGCCGGGCTGGCCGATCGATAACATGGATACGCATATTCATCTGAAAGACGGCTTGCTACACATCGATCCTCTCACCTTCGGCGTGGCGGGTGGGAAAATCTCAGGATCGCTTACGCTCGACGGGCAGAAAGATGTGCCTCTGGTCGAGGCCGATCTGTTGCTCGAAGGACTGACCCTCAAGCGTTTCTTCGAGCACACATCGTTCGAGAGCCTGTCGTCGGGCCATTTCGGCGGTCGTTTTCAAATTGCGGGGCATGGCAAATCGCTGGCTGACGTGATGGCCGATGCCGATGGACGCGTCGGTGTTGTGATGTCGGGCGGCACGATCAGCAAATTGATCGTGGATGCGGCAGGGCTTGATATCGCACGCGCAGCACCGGAATTTTTGGATCAGGATCAAAAGACGGAAATCCGCTGCGCCATCATGGATTTCAAGGTGCAGAAAGGCATTTTGAATTCGGACACATTTACGTTCGATACAACCGCCTCGCGTATCGACGGCGACATGAAGATCAATTTCAAGGATGAGACCATCGACGGCGAGATCGAAGGCCATCCGAAAGCCATTACTATTAGCGGCCAGATACCGATCACGATCAGCGGGCCTTTACGCAGCCCCTCCATCG
>DASTLS010000264.1:0-3006 GCA_035714725.1 Alphaproteobacteria bacterium
TTGTCGAAGCCTTCCGCGCAACGCTCGAGGAAGTGCAGCTTGCTGATATCATCCTTCATGTGCGCGATGTTTCGCATCCCGAAGCGCGGTCACAGAAAGAAGCTGTCATGGATATCCTCGCCGATCTTGGTATTGGCATGGATGATAAGCGTCTGGTCGAAGTTATGAACAAGATTGATCTGATGCCGGAAGATGAGCGCCAGAATTTGCGTAGCTTTGCCGAGCGCACCACTTGGGACACGGAACATGCCCCAGCCTATCTCGACGGCGTGCGCCCCGAGGCAAGTGGCGGCACAATCGGTGTTTCTGCCTTAACTGGCGAGGGGATGCCGGATTTGCTTAAGCTGCTGGATACAAAGCTGGCCGCCCGCAGCACGGTTTATGAGATTGAGGTACCGATCACAGATGGCGCTGCCTTGTCATGGCTGCATGCGCACGGCAAGATCGTGGAACAGAAAGACACCAAGACGAAATCGAAGCTTAAGGTCGAACTTTCGACAGCGGATTACGGACGGTATCAAAGCAGGTTTAAAAAATGACCATTCTCGTTATCACCACAGGCGGAACGATTGGCGCGATGCCCTACAAGGACGTAAAGCATCCGCCAAAAGTCAGCACCATGCCGGGCAAGGGGCAAGATTTCGTCCGCACAGGATTGCAAAAGATAACGAATTTTAAAACGCGATGCCTCCCGCTTGAGGCGCGCGATTCAAAAGATATCGATGATGCCTATCGCCAAATGCTACTCGATACGCTGAAAGCTGCGCCGGAAAGCGCGATCATGATCACGCACGGCACGGATGCTTTGATAAAAACGGCGGATTTCTTTTACAAAAAACTGCCGGTTGATCCCGTGTTGCAAAAGAAAACAATTATTATGACCGGGGCAATGGTGCCGCTTTCGTGCGGCGCTGAGTCAGATGGCATGTCGAATATGAGTTTTGCCCTGCGCCAGCTTTCGGGCGGTATGATGCATCCCGGCATTTATATCGTGCTCAGCGATTATCAGGATGAAGCTACGAAAACGGGATGGGCACCGCGGCTTCATTTTTATAAACCAAATTCCTATGAGAAAATTTATGATGCAGAGGACGCAAGACGCAGTAGATTGCGGCGCGTCAACTAACGAAGGAAGACCATGCCGAAGATAGACCTTTCCAAAGTCAGCGGAATTATCCGCGAAGTCGCCGTCGAACAAATCATGCCGCGTTTCCGCAAGCTCGCCTCGGGCGATGTGGAGATGAAGGGTGTCAACGACCCCGTTACCGTCGCAGATAAAGAATCTGAGCGGCACCTGACGGAGCAACTGACTAAGTATCTGCCGAACTCACTGGTCGTCGGTGAAGAGTCCTTTGCCAAGGACAAAGGCGTCATGGATCATCTGGATAAGGAACATCCGGTTTGGATTATCGACCCGATCGACGGCACGCGAAATTTTGTTGCTGGCGAGCCTGAATTTGCTGTGATGATCGCGCTCGTTCAGAACCGCAAGCCGATTGCTTCATGGATTCATGATCCCAACTCCGGCGATACGATCATGGCCGAGAAGGGCGCCGGCGTCTGGCTCCGTGGCAAAAAGATGAAGCTCGCAGCCCGGGAATTGTCGGCAGATACCGTCGGCCTTGTCGGCGCTCGGGTGAAGAAGCTGATTTCCGACCCCACAGTCATGCCGCAGACATCCGATATGCCGAAGATCGAGATCGGCTCCTGCGCCGGGTTTGATTATCCTCGTCTGTTCAAAGCCGAGGATGGCACCAGCCTGACTTTTGCCGACTCGCTATCATCTCGGGCCAGTTTCCTGCTCTACCGCCACACCAATGCCTGGGACCATGTGCCCGGCAACTTCCTGCATCAGGAAGGCGGAGGCTATAGCGCCAATTGGGAGAACAAGCCCTACAACATGTCCGAGCCCATGAACGGGCTGCTTTACGCCCCCGATAAATCGGCCTGGCTGAGGCTGTCGCGGCTTTTTGAGCCGCTCATGGCCCATGCGGCCCAGAAAGCGCCCTAAAAACGATATGACGCGAATAGATCCTGTTCAGGTTAGCAAGATCATCCAAGAGGTTGCGGACGAACATATTTTGCCCCGATTTCGTAATCTGGGGGAGGGCGATATCGCCTTCAAAATTGGCGATGACCCGGTCACAATTGCCGACAAAGAGGCCGAAAAAGCGCTTTCGACTCGACTTTCAGACCTGTTACCCGGGTCAAAAGTGCTGGGTGAGGAGGCTTTTTCGTCTGATTCGCGGATTTTGGACCTGCTTTTTGGCGAATCACCTGTCTGGATAGTGGATCCGGTGGATGGAACTCGCAATTTTGTGCGGGGTTCAAGTGAATTTGGAGTGATCGTTTCATTATCGCAACGTAATCAAATAATTGCCGGATGGATCTATGATCCCACTTCAAAAGAGGTGGTAACGGCCGAAAAAGGCGCGGGTTCCTGGTACAAAAATCAGAGTCTCAAGGTGAAATCAGCGGCGAAACTGCCGGAAATGCATGGTTTCCTTGGAGATCGTTTGCTCGAACATATGAACAAATCGAGTGATTCCATAAAGATAAAGCCTGTTCTTAATGTGATGAGCGCCGGGGCTCACGAATATCCGCGTTTAGTTGTGAATGGCCCGCATTTCGGCAAAGACCTGCCGCAAATCCACTATCGCGCCAGCTATCAGTACACAACCCCTTGGGATGATGCTGCCGGTATCCTCATCCATCAGGAAGCGGGTGGCTACTCCGCCTATTGGAATGGCGAGGCCTACAAACCATCTGAGATGAACCGAGGCATTGCCCTGACGCCCGACCGCGACAGCTGGAATGAATTCAGGGCTTGGTGCCAAAGTTTTTGTGCGTTACCAGTTTAGAATAACAACAGGATAGTGATGAGCAGACCTACCATTTTCATCGACGGCGAAGCCGGCACCACAGGCCTTGAAATCCGTTACCGGCTCGAGAACCGCGACGATATCGAGATCATTAGCATCGACCCGGAGCAGCGCAAAAATCCGG
>DASTLS010000265.1:0-2016 GCA_035714725.1 Alphaproteobacteria bacterium
GCCTCACGGTCTCAGGCCCAGCCGGCTAAGCGCTGCTTCATAAAAACATTCGGGCCCGGAAGGGCCTTTTTTATTATCTGTTTTTAGCCTTGAGGATCGAGGCGATGCACATCGGCAGGATTTAACGGCTGCTCGATGAAATTCCAGGTTGAGCAACCGATCACCAAAACCCAGATCACCAATGCAACAGCGGCTGAGATGCGTTTTAGTTTTGCGCTGTCTTTGACGGCTGATGTCCGCTGCACCCAACGCGCATGGCATAGGCCGAGCGTGACGAGGATCAGTTTCGGCACGAACATCGTGTGAAGGCCGGTGCCGATCGGGTCATAGATAAAAAGTCCGATGCCGCTGAGGATGGTGATTAAGAAAGCGGTGTTCATCAAACGGATCATCGGCAGGCGCGCGTCTTTGAGGGACGCTTCGCGGAAGAAGCCGAGCGATTTCACTTCGATCAGCAAGATCATGCCGAGGAATCCCGCCATGCCGAGCAGATGCAGAAAGCGCATCACGCCATGCAGCGGGCGCAGCCGATACATCCATACATGCAGATCGCTGGTGGCAACCGCAGTTACGAAGCGGACGGGCAGATGAAGGCCGATACTGTTGTTGTAGATTTCGATCATAAGCGGGCTTTTGAAGGTGCCATTACATATCGCAAGATTCGGTCGCGAGGAAGGCTTGACAGGGCGGCCCCAGAGTGCAATTGAGAACCATTCTCAACAACTCCCCGAGAATCGAGTCTAGCAGATTTCAGTCAATCAGGAGATTATCAATGCATCGCATTCTTATGGCAGCCTTAGGTTTAAGTCTTATTGCTTCAGGCGCTTTTGCTTCCCCAATCGCCCCGTCTCATTCCGCAATTCCTTCCGAACGCAATCTTCTGCGCGTATCCGATACTGAAGGCTCTTACGGTGCTGCCGACGATGATACAGATTTTCTGTTCCGCCTCGGCATGCTCGAAGGCCATTTGATGGTCGGTCACGATTTGCTGAAGGCCGGCAAGCCGGCTTTGGCGCTTCCGCACTTTGGCCACCCGGTGCGCGAACTCTATGCCGATATCTCCGATTATCTCGAGAAGCATCACAGCCCTGCGTTCGACGGCCAGCTGATCAAGCTTGAAGCCGCAGTCACTACGGCGCCGGATGCTCCGGAAACCGACGCGCTCTATCAATCGACCATCGCTTCAGTTCACAAAGCACGCGAAATTGTTCCTGCACAGCTTCGTGCATCTGTGCCTGAGATGATCAAGGTTTGCGCCGATACGGTTGACGCCGCCGCCGGTGAATATGGCGAAGCGCTCGAGCACGGCCGCATCGAAACCATCGTCGAATATCACGATAGCCGTGGTTATCTGTCTTATGTCGCTCAGGAATTGCAGCATCTGATGGATACGCATAAGGATGCGTCCGATCAGGCTTTGCTCACGCGCTTCAAGGTCGTGCTGGCGAAGGCGCAATATATCGTAGCCCCGCTTTTGCCCGGACCCGTTCCACGCGGTTCTGTGGGGGAATATCGCGCGGTTGCCGAACAGGCCGTTGATATCGCCAAAAAGTAATTTCCCATCACATCTAAATTAGGAATGTTGTTATGAAAAAGGTTGTTCTGTGCGCTTTTGCAGGCGCTTCTCTGCTCGTTCTCTTCAGCATCAACCCCGTTTTCGCCGAAGCCTCTGGTGAGACCGCACGTGCCGCAAGCACGCCGAGCGGTGATGCGACCAATGAAACAGGCGAAGAAGCTGCCAACAACATCGTCTGGGGCGGTGAGTTCAACACGCATTTACAGGCGGAAATGAACAAGCCCGCGAATACCGATGCCAAGGGCAATCTGTACGACGACAGCGACCTGACGATGTTCGCGAATTACTCAAGCTGGCTTTCGGTCAACAGCGACATGAAGCTTGAGCGCAATCGTAACGACAACCTCAACGACTATTATCCGGATCGCAACACGGTGTTCCGCAGCGAAGGTTTGACGCTTCGTCAGCTTTACCTGACGGTGCGCCCGGTTGAAAATCTT
>DASTLS010000266.1:0-2551 GCA_035714725.1 Alphaproteobacteria bacterium
ACGCAATCTGAAAAACCTTCCACATAGCAACGGAAGGTGGGTGAGAACCTAAAATACTCGTTAGGATAATATTGCGTGAGCCCTTCGGCTATTTCATCAAACAGCCCCGCAACAAGCGGACATGCAGAAGATACGTCTCCACCCCTGAGAGGGATTGCCGTTACTGCGCGCCCTGTCTCGTCTTTTGAACCTTGCGGACGTATATGCGGAATGGCAACGAGCGATGCTTCTTTGCGAATGTCTTCTGTATTGGATGGACGCCAAAGCGCGCATTCGAGCGATCCGCTGATAACATGGCCCACGCCTTCAGCGACGCTTGAGCAAAAAGCGATGCCCTTTGGCATCGCATCGCCGGGATGAAGAATTGGGATCGTCACTTATAACCTAAATCAAAATTTTATAATTCGAGCGACGGTCCGCCCGGAATGGCGCTCGGCAAAGAATTCATGCGCCGAAACGGAATCGAGATGTGTTCCTGCTTAAAAATTAGCACCAGATAATCGGCGATCTGCTTTGGTTGCGAATTAGGTGCCGGATGAAGGCCAGCCTCATCGCGCAATGTCGTGTAAGCGTCAGTCAGAAATTCGATCGCGCTCTTGCGTTCCTCGCCGCCTACTTTCAGTTTCTCGATGTTTGCTTCAATCTCTTCATGAAAACTGGTGATGAAAACATCACCTACGCCCGGAATACCGGACGGCAGATATTCGCCGCCGAACAAATTCGGCAAATCATCTAGCCCAGCAAACCGATCCATAAATTATCCCCGTAATTTTTTTATAATCTCATCCAGCTGATCGAGGTCTTTGTAATAAAGCGTGAGCGAACCGGCTTTGCCTTCGGTGTTGATTTTCACCTTGAGGCCGATGACGCGCTCCAATTCTTTTTCGAGCATCACAACATCGGCGGTTTTTTCTTCGGGCTCTCGCGCGGATTTTGGCGAAGAGATTTTGCCACTGGCTTCCTTCGCCAGATTTTCGGCCTGACGAACATTGAGGCCCTTCTTCGCAATCTCTTGCGCGAGCGCCAACGGATTTTTCGCCGTGACCAATGCGCGAGCATGGCCAAGCGTAATTTCGCCGTCCGTAATCATCTGCTTCACTGCCGGCGGCAGCGTGAGAATGCGCAGCATGTTGGCGATGTGCGGGCGGCTCTTGCCCACGATCTTCGCCAGCGTATCTTGCGTATATTTGAATTCTTCGATCAGGCGTTGATATCCTTCGGCCTCTTCAAGCGGCGAAAGATCTTGGCGCTGAATATTTTCGATGAGGCCGAATTCGAGCGCTTCACGGTCGGAGATTTCGCGCACCAACACAGGCACATCATGCAGACCAGCGATTTGCGCAGCGCGCCAGCGACGCTCACCGGCGATGATTTCATATGCATCTTTTGCTTCGCTGACCGGACGCACAAGCAACGGCTCAAGAATGCCGCGCTCACGAATGGAATCCGCAAGCCCCTTCAGCGCTTCTTCATCGAAATGACGGCGCGGCTGATAAGCACCGGGCTGCAGCCATGCAAGCGGCATCGTGCGTGATCCTGCTTTTTCAACAACGGGTGCAGATTGCGCAGCGCGCGGTTGAATGGGTTTGGCTTGGTAAGATGCATCGGCATCACCGAAGAGGGCGGAAAGGCCGCGGCCAAGCGGTGCGGGTTTGGTGAGTGGCTTCGGTGCAGTCATCGTTTCATTTCCTGATTTAGAACTGTTCTAAATTTTTCCGATTTGTTAGCCGGCTTTTTTCTGTTCATACGGATCGCCGTAATCCGTTACGCCTTCGCGCTTGAGAACTTCGGACGCGAGGCCCATATAGGCGCGGCTTCCGGGGCATTTCAGATCGTAGAGCAAAACAGGTTTGCCGTGCGACGGCGCTTCCGATACGCGCACGTTGCGCGGAATGACAGTTTCGTAAACGCGATCGCCGAAGAATGCGCGCACATCGGTTGCCACGGCATCCGACAGGCTGTTGCGCTTGTCATACATCGTGAGCACGACGCCCTGGATTTCGAGCTCGGGATTGAAGCGCGCGCGGATGGCATCAATCGTCTGAAGTAAACTCGTCATGCCTTCGAGAGCGTAGAATTCAACTTGCAACGGCACGAGCAACGCATGCGATGCGATCAGCGCATTGAGCGTGATGAGATTGAGCGATGGCGGGCAATCGATCAACATGAAGTCGTAATCATTCGCGCTGCGCTCGAGCGCATCCTTCATGCGAAACTCGCGACGCTCCGCATTCACGAGTTGGATTTCAGCGCCAGCCAAATCAGCCGACGATGTGATGATCGATAAATTTGGAATCAAAGTTGGAACGGCAACATCTTCGACCGAAAGGCCATCGAACATCAGCTCATAGCAACCTGCGCCACGCGAAGCGCGCGGAATACCGAAACCGGTCGAGGCATTGCCTTGAGGATCGGCATCGACAATGAGCACGCGCTTGCCGACTGCGGCCATGGCAGTTGCGAGATTGACGGTGGTGGTTGTTTTGCCAACGCCGCCCTTTTGATTGACGACGGAGATGACACGACAGTTGCGAAGTGCATCAGGCATTGC
>DASTLS010000267.1:0-4011 GCA_035714725.1 Alphaproteobacteria bacterium
AAAGCATCCCGAATGGCTTGGACCGTATCGCTGCGCGGATTGCCGATTGCCTGTTCCAGCCGGGCAATGGCAGGCAGCGAGATATTGCTTTGGTCGGCCAGATCGCTTTGCGTCCAGTCGAGAAGGGCGCGGGCAGCCTTAACCTGTTGAATTGTAATCATATATTACTCCTAATGAGCTATATAATATCATTCTATATCTTATGAAAGTATTTAATTACTTGCAAGCCCGCCGTAAAATGGTAATATATGATCATATTAGATCAATTATAGATCAAAATACAGATTTTAAAAGGAACTGATATGAAAAACGAATTTAAAGCCACCGCCTCAGCCTTAGTTCAAAGCGCGAACGACATATTCGAACGCGCGATGGAAAAGCTTGGTTCGGCGGCTTCGCAGTGGCGCACCTATCTGGCGGCTAACCCGCAGCTTTGCTTCCTGGCTCTGGAAGGCAAGCTGCCGACCTTCGCAACGTTCCAAGGCCAGGCTCTGCGCTTGGCGCTGTAAGAATTTCACGAGTGAATTTTTAATCAGTAATTTCAAAGGAAAACATCATGTCAAAGCAACAAGAGATTCAAGATCTGTTTATCAAGCATAAGGCCGTCGCTACGCGTCGCATTTCTGGGGACGGGGCAGAGGCAAGCACAGCTAGAATTGAAATGACCAAGCATTCCGTTTTGAATGAATTAGCTAGAAATCACGATCTTGAAGGATTGGAAAAGTTTTTTGAACTTTATCCAAATTACGATCTTAATTCTCTTAATCTGGCCCGGGGTGGGTATATAGCACCTGTTCCCTTGCAGGCGGCGCTTATGACCGAAGAAGCGCCATTGACGGTCATACGATTTTTGGTGGAGCAGGGAGCGAATGTAAATATTGCGCCGGAAGAAGGTTCTCCCGCGCCGTTGCATCTACCGTATTTAACGCCGGAGATTACTGAATATCTTCTCGAGCAGGGGGCCAATCCCTCTCAGCGAGGATCTTCGGGAACTGTACGCGAGAGTTGGCAGAAAAGAGCTGAGATGTATGCGCATCCACCAGGTCCAGAGTTCGAAAATTTAGTGGACGTAGGGCAGTATGGGCGTAACCATGAAAATGCCGTCGGCGTTCTGGCAGTTCTTGATCGCTATGAGGAAAAACAGACGGCTATACGTCCGGCATCTGCGAAAGCCGTGCCGGCAGCAAAAGGTCCAGTTGTGAAGTAAGGGGGACAAACATCCCCTCTTTTCAGGCGGAAATCGCTTAAAATATTAACAAATAACGGCATTTTCCATTTGCCTTTGGTGGATGGTTTGGCTATTAAAACCTCGTTCCGCAAGGAACACCTGTCCGAGACTGCGGGTATCCCGAAAGGGATTTAAATTTGCCAGCAATAGACGGGGCCATAACAGAAATCGCGCAGCGGTACGCCGCATGCCATCTGTTTCGCTCTTTCTCCTCGGACAATTCGGAATTGCAGTAGGCCCCTCAGGGGCATTGACCGTTTTTGTTTGGAGAAACACATGACAGCAGCAGCCAAAAAGATCGAAGCGCCGCACAGCGCCAATCGTGCCGCCAAGGAAAAGCTCGTCGCCGTTCTCGGTGATGAACTGAAAGATGTCGGCCTCGTCGTCGTCACGCAGCAAGTCGGTCTGAATGCCGATGAAACGCGTAACCTCCGCGTTCAGCTGCACAAGGAAAATGTCGGCCTCAAGGTTGGCAAGAACACGCTCGTCAAGCATGCGCTCAAGGGCACGAAGCTCGAAGCGCTCGAGAAGTTCCTGCGCGGCCCAACAGCGCTGGCTTACTCGAAGGATCCTGTTGCGGCCGCCAAGGTCACAGTCGAATTCGCGAAGAAGAACGACAAGTTCAAAGTCATCGGCGGCGCTATGGGCGACCAGGTGCTCGATGCGGCTCAGGTCAAGACGCTGGCTTCGCTGCCATCGCTCGATCAGCTGCGCGGCAAGATCGTCGGTCTTCTGCAGGCTCCGGCCACGAAGATCGCAGGCGTTCTGCAGGCACCCGCTGGCCAGTTGGCCCGCGTGTTGTCGGCGCGCTCGAAGCAGTCCGCATAAGCTTTTAAGGAACGAGGCCGCAAGGCCAAGTAAATGGTTTAAGAAACGAAGTTCAACACTAAGGAGAGTACAATGTCGAAGTTAGAGAAACTGGTTGATGATCTTTCGGCTCTGTCGGTAATCGAAGCCGCCGAACTGTCGAAGCTTTTGGAAGAGAAGTGGGGCGTTAGCGCCGCTGCTCCTGTTGCCGTAGCTGCTGCCGCTGGCGGTGGTGCTGCAGCTCCTGCTGGCGAAGAACAGACCGAGTTCACACTCGTTCTTGCCAAGTCGGGCGACAAGAAGATCGAAGTCATTAAGGAAGTTCGTGCAATCACCGGTCTCGGCCTCAAAGAAGCCAAGGACCTGGTCGAAGGCGCTCCGAAGACCCTCAAGGAAGGCGTCTCGAAGGCCGATGCCGAGAAGTTCAAGAAAGCTCTCGAAGCAGCAGGCGCTGCCGTCGAAATCAAGTAAGCTTTCTGAATACGGAAATAAAAAGGCGGGGTTTAGGCCCCGCCTTTTTTATTGCCTACATCAAATTCCAAAGCCCAACGAGGTCTTTGATCTCGCGCATGTGCTTCTGGGTGAGCGCATTGGCATGTTCCGCGCCGCGAATAAGGATTTGATCGATTTCGGCCGGGTTCTTCATTAGCTCGCGCATCTTGTCGGTAATAGGTGCCAGCTTGGCCACAGCCAGGTCAGCCAGCGCAGGCTTGAACTTGCCCCAGCCGGAACCGGCATATTCCTTCAAGACAGCGGCCTTGGTTGTCTCGTTCAGCGCAGCATAGATCGTGACGAGATTATCGGCTTCCGCGCGCGCTGCCAGATCTTTGACGTTATCCGGCAGAACGTCCGAATCCGTCGTCGCTTTCTTGAATTTTTTCACGATGGTATCGGCATCGTCTGTCAGGTTGATGCGTGAATAATCGCTTTCATCCGATTTGCTCATTTTCTTGGTGCCGTCACGCAGCGACATTACGCGTGTGGCTTCACCAAGGATTTGTGGTTCGGGCAGTTTGAAATATTCATCTTTTACGGCGCGGTTGAAGGCCTGTGCGATATCGCGTGTCAGCTCGAGATGCTGCTTTTGGTCTTCGCCGACCGGCACATGCGTCGCTTTATAAGCAAGGATGTCGGCGGCCATCAGGACCGGGTAGGCATAGAGGCCGAGCAGTTCCAGATCGCGGCTGCTGGCCGATTTATCCTTGTACTGCGTCATGCGGTTGAGCCAGCCGAGCGGCGTGTAGGTCGACAAAATCCACATCAGCTCTGTATGTGCGGGCACCGCGCTTTGTACAAAGAGGGTGCTCTTCTTGGTATCGATGCCGGCGGCGATATAGGCTGCTGCCGTTTCGCGGACGGCATTTTTCAGCTTCGCGGGATCCTGTGGCACCGTGATCGCGTGCAGATCGACGACGCAGTAATAGCACTCGGCTTTATCCTGCAGCTTCACCCAGTTCTTGAGCGCGCCGAGATAATTACCCAAATGCAGATTACCGGTCGGCTGCATGCCGGAAAGAATACGTTGCATAGTTACTCCTGAATTCCGGGGCTTACTTTAGGTTTCCGCTTCAGAATCGCAAGTACTTCATGCAGCTGCATCGCACCCGTTACGTGCAGCAAAATGCCATATACAACCGTAGCTGCGGCGATAATGATCGCCAAAGCCATGCCTTCCCGGACAAGGTTATGGACAGCGAAAAACCCCTGCAGGGCATTCACAATTGCCCAGGTCGCTGTCGCCATGCCCATGGACGCCACGATCAGGCGTGGCAAACGGCGCTTCAGCTTGGCATCGGCAATCGGAGAGCGGCGCTTTTTAAGCTGCGTGAAAAGCAGCGTGGCATTCGTCCAAAGCGCGATGCTGTTGGCGAGCGCGATGCCGGTATGCTGCATGGTGTGCAGGAGTGAGACAGAGCAGATCACATTCACGAGCATGGCAACGACTGCAATCTTCACTGGCGTCGATGTATCGTGGC
>DASTLS010000268.1:0-6721 GCA_035714725.1 Alphaproteobacteria bacterium
GATCACGGATAATTATTTCGCGACGCTGAACTCCGCCGTCTTCACTGATGGCTCGTTTGTTTACATCCCGAAGGGCGTGCGTTGCCCGATGGAGCTTTCTACCTATTTCCGCATTAATGCTGAAAACACAGGCCAATTTGAGCGTACGCTGATCATTGCCGATGACGATAGTTATGTCAGTTACCTTGAGGGTTGCACCGCGCCGAAGCGAGACGAAAACCAGCTGCATGCGGCGGTCGTCGAACTTGTCGCGCTCGAAAATGCGCAGATCAAATACTCGACCGTGCAGAATTGGTATCCCGGTGATGAAAACGGCAAGGGCGGTATTTATAATTTTGTAACCAAGCGTGGCGCTTGCCGTGGCAAGAAGTCCAAAATTTCATGGACGCAGGTTGAGACCGGCTCTGCGATTACATGGAAATATCCGAGCTGCGTTTTGCAAGGCGATGAGAGCGTCGGCGAATTTTATTCGGTCGCGATCACCAATCATTTCCAGCAAGCCGATACCGGTACCAAGATGATCCATATCGGCAAGAATACGAAATCGACCATCGTCTCGAAGGGCATCAGCGCCGGTAAAGCGCAGAATACCTATCGCGGCCTCGTAAAAATTCTTCGTACCGCCAAGGGCGCACGCAATCACACGCAGTGCGACAGCCTGCTGATCGGTGATAAATGCGGCGCGCATACCGTGCCTTATATCGAAAGCAAACATCCGTCGGCCCGCATCGAGCACGAAGCGACGACATCAAAAATCTCCGAAGATCAATTGTTTTATTGCCTGCAGCGCGGATTGTCGCAGGAAGAGGCGATGGCACTGATCGTCAACGGTTTCTGCAAAGAAGTTTTGGCGGAACTGCCGATGGAATTCGCCGTCGAAGCGCAAAAGCTTGTCGGTATCAGTTTGGAAGGAAGTGTCGGGTAATTATGCTGAATATTAAAAATCTTCATGCCACGATTGATGGCAAGGAAATCCTGAAGGGCATCGACCTGAATGTAGGATCAGGCGAAGTGCATGCCATCATGGGGCCGAACGGCTCGGGCAAAAGCACGCTCTCTTATATATTGTCGGGCCGCCCGGGCTATGAGGTGACGCAGGGCAGCGTGACGTTCAAGGGTCAGGATTTGCTCGCGCTGAAATCGGAAGAACGCGCAGCAGCCGGTATCTTTCTCGCATTTCAATATCCGGTCGAAATTCCCGGCGTTACGAACATGACCTTCCTCAAGGCCGCGATGAATGCCGTGCGCAAAACGCGCGGCGAGAGCGAGCTTGATGCCATGCAGGTTTTAAAAATCCTGCGCGCTAAAGCCAAAGAGCTCGGCATGACTGAAGAAATGCTGAAACGCGCGGTGAATGTCGGCTTCTCCGGCGGTGAGAAAAAGCGAAACGAAGTTTTGCAAATGGCTGTGCTTGAGCCAGCGCTTTGCGTGCTTGATGAAACCGACAGTGGTCTCGATATCGATGCGCTCAAGATTGTTGCGGATGGCGTGAATGCGTTGCGCGGCAAAGACCGTTCGATGCTTGTTATCACGCATTATCAGCGCCTTCTTGACTACATCAAGCCGGACAAAGTTCATGTGCTGGTGAAGGGCCGCATTCAACGTTCGGGCGGGCCAGAACTGGCGCTCGAGCTGGAAAAGAATGGCTATGCCGATTTCATTTCGAACGAGGCGGCTTAATGGATCATGGGCCAAAACATATTGTGTTCGATTGGAACTGCACGCTTTTGGATGATGTGCAGGCGCTGTTCGATTGCACGAATGGCCTGTTGCAGAAAGAAGGCCATGCGCCGCTGACCATCGAACATTTCCGCGATAATTACGAAATTCCGTTCACGGTTTTCTATGGCCGCATGGGTTTCAACGAAGATCAGGTCGCGCGGCTCATGAGCCTTGAAAACAGCGCGTTTCATGACAATTACGAACCGCGTGCGGCAAAGGCATCTTTGCGTGAGGGCGCTTCTGAAATTCTCGATCATGCGAAGGCGCTTGGCGTCAATTCCATGATCCTCAGCAATCATATCGTTGATCCGATCAAGGTGCAGCTGAAGCGCCTCAAAGTCGATCATCTGTTCAGTGAAGTCCTCGCCTATGCCGATCGCGCGACGCAATTCAAGCATATGACGAAGGGCGAGCGGCTGAAACGCTTTATGAAAGAGCGCGGTTATGATGCGCATGACGCGATCATCGTCGGCGACACGATTGAAGAGATTGAGATCGCGCGCGATCAGGGTTTTGTCAGCGTTGCGATCACCGGCGGTTGCACCTCAGAAAAACGTTTGCGTGATCAGAATCCGCACTACGTCATTCATTCGCTGCATGAATTGAAGAATGTCATGCAGGAAAGGGGCTTCGCATGAGCCTCGCGCAAGTCATCGATCATAGCCGTCGTCAAAAAGAAAGCTGGCGCTATACGGATATCGAAAAAATTTTGAAGGCGCCGTTTGCTGCAAAGAAATCTGCGAAAATTCCGCCGCGAGAAAATGCGGTCGGCGTGCAGTTGATTTTTGTCGATGGCGTGCTCGATCAGAAGCAGTCGAACTTCGGCGATTTACCACGCGATATTCTCACTGGCGCTGCCGGCAATTATAAACTCAAGCTTGCGGGCCAAACATGTTTGGTCACGCAGCCGGTTGAATTGCTGTTTCAGGGCACGAAAGAAGCGCAAGTCAAACTGGCTATTACGCTTGGTGAAAATGGCCGCCTGACATTGATCGAACGTCATGAAGCAACTGCGCCGCAGGTTATTCAAATCCCGGTGCATCTGCATAAGCAAGCGAAGCTCATTCACGGCAAAATCATTTATGGCGGTGAACACGCGCATATCGCCGAGACTTCCGCGCATATCGAAGCCGGTGCTTATTATGATCGGTTCGATCTGATCAAGGGCGGTCGTCTCATTCGCAACGAGATCGAAGCGAAACTCGATGGCAAGCTGGCGCAATGTAATTTAAATGGCGCAATGCTGGTGCGTGGGCAGGAACATGCCGATACAACAATTCGCGTGACGCATGCCGCGCCATTCGGCACCAGCCGGCAGGTTTATAAATCCGTCATTGCCGATAAAGCGCGCGCCGTATTTCAGGGCAAAATCCTCGTCGCCGAAGGCGCGCAGAAAACTGATGGCCATCAATTGAGCCGCGCTTTGCTGCTTTCCGATCAGGCGGAGATGGATGCAAAGCCCGAACTCGAAATTTATGCCGACGATGTGAAGTGCAGCCATGGCAGCACGGTCGGCGATCTGGATGATGACGCGATGTTTTATTTGCGCGCGCGCGGTCTTGATGAAGTGTCGGCCCGAGCCTTGCTGATCGAAGCGTTTGTGGGCGAAATCATTGACGAAATTCATGTTCCGGAATGGCGCGAAGCCTGCCGGAAAGAAGTTGAGGAATGGCTCCATGACAAGTGAATCATCAAGCCCCGTTTGCTTTGCACCTGAAGATGAGTTGTTTGCATGCTCAGCGCCCCAGGCTTTCAACGCCGAAAATTACCGCAAGGATTTCCCGGTGTTTCAGCAGCAGGTGCATGCGCATCCGCTCGTCTATCTCGATAGTGCGGCGTCGGCGCAAAAACCGCGCATGGTTATGGAAACTATGCAGCGTTTTATGGAGCAAGATTACGCCAACATTCATCGCGGTGTGCATGAACTCAGCATGCGTGCAACCGAGAAATACGAAGCTGTGCGTGGTGTCGTGCGTCGCTTTATCAATGCCGAACATGATGATGAAATCGTGTTTGTGCGTGGTGCAACCGAAGCCATCAACCTTGTTGTCTCCAGCTGGGGCCGCAAATTTTTGAAAGCGGGTGATGAAGTTATTCTCACCACGCTGGAACATCATTCGAATATCGTGCCGTGGCAGTTGCTGCGTGACAGCATCGGTATCGTGCTCAAGGTCGTGCCGATCACGCCGGAAGGCGATGTGCGACTTGAAGATGTGAAGGCCGCTTTCTCGCCGCGCACGAAATTTGTGTCTGTCGCGCATGTCTCAAATGCGCTCGGAACTTTGCTGCCGGTTGCCGAGATTATTAAGTACGCTCACGAAAAGGGCGTTCTGGTTTTGCTCGATGGTTGCCAAGCCGTCAGCCATGCGCCGGTTGATGTGCGCGCGCTAGATGCCGATTTCTATGTGTTC
Organism: Alphaproteobacteria bacterium; assembly: GCA_035714725.1. Classification (GTDB taxonomy): domain Bacteria; phylum Pseudomonadota; class Alphaproteobacteria; order UBA9219; family UBA9219; genus JAATFY01. Next base: position 4,134 of record DASTLS010000268.1, read on the forward strand.
TCCGGCCACAAACTTTATGGCCCGACCGGCATTGGTGTGCTTTACGGCAAGCGCGAAATTCTAAAGACGATGCCGCCTTATCAGGGTGGTGGTGACATGATCGCCTCGGTCAGTTTCAGCGAGACGACTTATAAAGACGCACCGCATAAGTTTGAAGCCGGTACGCCTGCGATTGTACAGGTCATCGGCCTTGGCGCCGCGATTGAATATGTCTCGAGCATCGGCATGGCGCGTATCGCGCGGCATGAGAAAACGCTGCTCGATTACGCGACTGAGAAAATGCGCGGTATCAATAGTCTGCAGATCATCGGCACGACCGCGAACAAGGTCGGCATTATTTCTTTCATGATGCCGGGCGCGCATCCACATGATATCGGCACCATTCTCGATCGTCAGGGCGTTGCCATCCGCGCCGGACATCACTGTGCCCAGCCTCTCATGGAGCATCTGGGTATTCCGGCAACGGCGCGCGCATCCTTTGGCCTTTACAACACGACGGCAGATGTCGACGCGCTCGTGAGTGCGCTCCGCAAAGTGCAGGAGATTTTCGCATGACAGAGCAAGCACTCGATAGCGATCTGCGCGATCTGTATCAGGACCTCATCCTCGATCACGGCAAGCACCCGCGCAATTTCCGCGTGTTGGACAAGCATAATCACGAAGCGCTCGGCCATAATCCCCTCTGTGGTGACAGGCTCGTGCTCTATGTCACGACTGACCCCAACGGCGTTATTCGGGATGCCGCGTTTCAGGGCAGTGGCTGCGCGATTTCGGTGGCTAGCGCTTCAATGATGACGGAAATGCTGAAAGGTAAAACTCTGCAGCAAGCCGAAACGCTGTTTCAATATATGCATGGCGCTTGCACCGGTGCCGATATCACCGCGCTTGGCATCGGCGAAGATGACGCCGATCGCATTCAGGCGCTTTCAGGCGTACGGCATTATCCCATGCGCGTGAAGTGTGCGACGCTGCCATGGCACACGTTGCAAGCCGCGCTGAAAGACGAAAAGAAAGTGACGACGGAATGAGTGAGAGCGCAGCCATACCCGCGGACACGCCGGAAGCGATGGCGGATGCTATCAACAGCGTCGGCGAAAAAGTCGTGGCGCAATTGAAGACGGTGTTCGATCCGGAAATTCCGGTGAACATCTATGATCTTGGCCTCATCTATAATGTCGATCTCACGCCGATTGAAAACGGTAAGCATGATCTCCATATCAAAATGACGCTGACGACGCCGGGATGCCCCGTCGCCGGCAGCATGCCGGGCATGGTTGAACGCGCGGTAGAGAAAGTCGAAGAAGTCGCGAATGTGAAGGTCGATCTGGTTTGGGATCCGCCATGGGACAAATCGCGCATGACCGACGAAGTGAAATTGCAATTGAATATGTTTTGAGGAGGCACCGATGTCGCTCGATAATATTACCGGACCTGAAAACCAACCGCTGGCTGCTCCCATCGGCGGTGCTGTGCTGACGATTACGGAAGCCGCCGCTACGCGCATCAAGCATCTGCTCGCGCAAAAACAACCGCAGCCTGCCGCTGTGATGGTGTCGGTCACGACTAAGGGCTGCTCAGGCCTCAGCTATGATTTGCAATATCTCGACCAGCTGTCGGATAAACCGAAATTCGCCGATGAAGTTTCGCAGCACGGCGTAACGGTTGTCGTCGATCCGAAGGCGACGCTCTTCATTGTCGGCTCGGTCATGGATTATAAAGAGAGCCCAACCCACTCCGGTTTCGACTTCACAAACCCGAACGAGACTGGCCGTTGCGGCTGCGGCGAAAGCTTCACCGTTAAGCAATAACGGTAAAACAACGACTTAGCGGCATTCTGCGGTCGTTAACAGCCCTATATTTCCGTAATTACTTGCATACCCGGATGGTATGACAGGGGCGTATTTATACGTTCATTTTTTAACGGAATTATATCGTGGCCAGGCTTGCTGCTACCCGCCGTCTTAATGATCTGCTCGATGCCGCCCTTGCGGATTGGGACAAACACGTCGTCAAGTCCAATGCGTATGTTCAGGAACAACAACCGCTAGTGGATGCATATCGTCATGAGGCGATAAAGTTTCAACGCTGCGCCGATGAAATCGTCAAAGCTACTCAACCTTTCTCCGCGCCGAAATTTCGGCATCATACATTCAAAGATATGGGCGAAGATACGGATTCACGGCCGGGCTCAACACCGAACGCGCGCACACTCGTCGGCACACGCGAATATTGCGGGGCATTCGTGGCCGATCCTGTATTCGCAAAAGTCTGGGGCGAATATTTAGATATACTTAAACAAACGGGCGATCCGCACTGGGCATTAGGTGAATATGATTTGTCGGGGCATTTGAGGGCATCTGAAAGTGCCATTGCGCCGAAGCAGCAAGACCGCTCACTTCCGGGAATCTTGAAATCGCTAATGCATCCGCCGGCGCAACGCCGCGACCGCCTTGTTGATATGGCGGACGACCGATTTAATACGATCATCAGCGGCAAGGGCGGTAGTCGGGGAGAATTGCTCAAGGGCAATATTCAGGCTGCAGCGCGTGAAATTCTTCACGAACGTCAGGAGATGCTGAGACTCTCAA
>DASTLS010000269.1:0-5674 GCA_035714725.1 Alphaproteobacteria bacterium
TAAGCGTTGCGGGTTCCGGCCGTCCACCGACGCGCATATTGCCGCGCGTTTCATTCTTCTCGGGGAAGCGGGTGAAAACACCGACCGGCTCGCCATCCATAATAACAACGCGCTTATCTCCTTGTGTGGCAACGGGCAGGAATTTCTGCACCATCCAAGGTTCATTCGTGCGCTCGCCGAGCGTCTCGAGAAGGGCGGCGAGATTATTGTCATCCGTGCGCAGATGGAAAATACCATGACCGGCATAACCATGCAGCGGCTTCAGGATGATGTCGCCATGCTGCTTGCGGAACTCTTCAATCGCTTCCCGATCGCGAGCAATAAGCGTTGGCGGCAAAAATTGAGGCGTAAGCGAAATCAGAAGTTTCTCCGGCGCATTGCGCACGCCGACCGGATCATTGATGACGCGGGTTTTCTTGGGAAGATTTTCAAGGATATGCGTCGCCGTGATATAGGCCATGTCGAACGGCGGGTCCTGACGCATGAGGATGACATCGAAACCGGACAAATCGCGGCGCGATTGCTCACCGAGTTTCCAATCATCTGTCGCCTTATCCAGAAGAAGCGTATGGCCGGCCGCAGAGATTTTTGGCGCATGCGGGCCCATCACCATCTGCAAATGGCCGGGCTCATAATGAAACAGTTCATAACCACGACCGGCTGCGGCGCGTGCAAGGCTCAGGGTGCTGTCGCCTTTTTTATTCAGCCGCTCAAGCGGGTCCATCTGAAATGCAATTTTCATAACTCTTCCTTACTGCGGTCTCCACGCGTCCCGAATATGCACTGGCCAGCGGCGCGGCGCTACCAGCATCACATCGAAGCGTAAATTATGGGTATTAAAACGCGGTTGTCGCGCAAGGAAATCATTGGCCGCGCGTTCCAAACGCTCGCGCTGGCGCGGGCTAATGGCCTCGATGGCTGCACGTTCTGTGCTGCGTGCTTTCACCTCAACCAACGCCACGATCTTGCCGCGGGCAGCGATGATGTCGATTTCACCGAGCGGCGACTTATAGCGTGATGCCAGAATTCGATAGCCCTTTAACCGCAATGCTGTACGGCAGAAAGCTTCGGCCATCAATCCTGTACGATAGGTGCTTTTCATCCGCTGTTTTTTCCAGCAAGCCAAAGAGCGCGGGCATACACTTCACTTTTCTTGATGCCGGTGACATCGCATGCAGCGGCAGCAGCATCGCGTACGCTTAAGGTGCGGAGATAGGTTCGCAGTAGCGCATCGAGATCATGTTCTTCGGCAGCATGCTTTGCGGGTGGTGCAACTACGATAACGATCTCGCCTTTCGGCACATTCACCGCGTAATGGTTCGCGACTTCATCCAGCGTGCCGCCGCGTGTTTCTTCGAACAGTTTCGTGAGTTCACGACCGATAGCGACCTGACGATCAGCACCAAGAATTTTCACCATATCGGCGAGCGTATCTTTGAGCCTCTGGGGCGCTTCGTAGAATACGAGCGTTGCGGCCATAGTTTTGATTTCGGTAAGGGCTTTCTGGCGCGCACCGGTTTTGGGCGGCAAGAATCCGGCGAAATAAAAGTGATCGGTCGGTAAACCCGAGCCAGCAAGTGCCGCAAGTGCCGCATTGGCACCTGGGATGACATTCACAAGGAGTCCGTTTTCACGGCAGGCGCGTACGAGCTTGTAGCCGGGGTCTGCGATCAACGGCATGCCGGCATCGCTGATTAGGGCAACGGCTTCACCCGCTTCGATATGTTTCAAAATCTCGGGACGCCGGGCATCGGCATTGTGGTCGTGATAAGAAACCAACGGTTTCTTTATGCCGTATTTCGAGAGAAGGCCGCCGCCCACGCGGGTATCTTCGCACGCAACGCGGTCAGCGAGGGCCAAAGTCACAAGGCCGCGCATGGTCATATCGCCCAAATGGCCGATTGGCGTGGCCACAATATATAATCCAGCAGCCAATTTACTTGTGGCCGCATCCCCGCTAGCCTCACTCTCGCTTGCCTTCAGTAGCTCACGAGCCAGACGCGGGTAGTCCAACGATGATGTCTTCTTTTTCTTCTCAGAAATTTTCACGAGTGTTTTCGACATGGTGTCTGCTGCTTTTCGCAGCGGTCCTGTTAAACGGTTGCGCCCAAAGTAACGGCTGGGTACAGAAAAATTCTTGGGTCGATCCGTCCACCTGGTTTAGCAGCAAGAACGGCGGCAAGAGCGGTAACGGCAATGTAGACCAAAACACTGCCTCAGCACAAACAACGCCCGGTTTCTCGAATACGAAGGAGCCTTTAGCCGCTCCGGAGGCGGCTCCGCGCTCGCCTGTGCAGGTAACGCCGCTTTCGCCTATGGCAATGCCGGGCAAAGCGAAGGTCGCATTACTTCTGCCGCTGAAGGGCAAGAATGCAGCGCTTGGCTTGGCCATGGAAAATGCCGCGCAACAGGCGGTGTTTGACTCGGCCAACAATAATTTCGAGCTCATGCCGCGCGACACGGGTGATGGCGATGCCGGTGCCGAAGCCGCAGCACGCGATGCGATCGCAAGCGGCGCGCAACTGCTCATTGGCCCGGTTTTCTCAGCAAACATTCCTGCCGTAAAAAATCTGGCGCAGACTTCCGGCATCAGCATGCTGACGCTTTCGACCGATACATCACAAGCGGGGCCGGGCGTCTATGTCATGGGCTTCACGCCGGCGCCGCAAGTTGAGCGCATCATCTCTTATGCCTCATCGAAAGGCTTGCATCATTTCGGCGCATTGTTACCCGCGAACGCTTACGGCACGCTCGTCGGCAAGGTGTTTCAGGATGCAGTCGCCAAGAATGGCGGCGTGGTCGTCGATCTCGAATCCTACGATCCCGCCAAGCACGACCTGACACAGCATATCGCAACGCTCGCGCAGCACCGCGATCAGATCGATGCGCTATTTCTTCCCGAAGGCAGTGGCGAGCTGATCACCGTATCTGTGCAACTTGCGAATGCCGGCTTCGACAACAACCACATCCGCGTGATCGGCACTGGCCTGTGGGATGAAGAAAAACTGGCGAAGAAATCGCCCTTCCTTCTTGGTGGCTGGTATGCAGCATCCGATCCTGCCGCGCGTCAGAATTTCGTGACGGCATATAAGAACGCTTACAACCAGGACCCGCCACGCCTCGCGACACTGGCTTATGATGCGACGGCATTGGCTGCCGTGCTGGCCAAGCGCGGGATGAAATTTGATTCAGCCTCGCTCACCAACCCGAATGGCTTTGCCGGCCTCGACGGCATCTTCCGGCTCACCCCGGATGGCCTCGTGCAGCGTGGCTTGGCGGTGATCGAAGTGACGGGGGACGGCACCACCGTCATGGACCCCTCGCCCACGACCTTTGCGGGTAACTAGGCGCAGCTCCCCATCGCTTTTTTAGGCGGCATTTTATTATTTGCATCCCACGCGGGGGCAAGGGACCAGACATCCCATAGCCCCGGCGCCCAAAATCTTAAGGATTTCAGGTGGTTGATAGATAGATAAAATTGTATCGAAATTTCCGATCGCGCTTTTATTTTCAATGGCTTAGCTAAAATAATTCAGGAGCCTTTAACCCTAAATCGGGTAAATTGGGTCCATTAAAGACGGAGACTTTTTGTGTCGCTCGATATTGATCAACTTCGCGCCGACCGCTTGCAGCATGCAAATGCCACAAGCCAGCTTGGCCGCCGCTATCAAGCGTCGCTCAGCAGCATTTTGGGTGTGAGCACTCCCGCACAAGCAGCTCCCCAGCCGAGCGCAAATCCCGATCCGCGCAATCTCTATGCTTCGCTTCAACAGCAACAGCCGGGACCCAAGCCAGATGCGAAACCGGGCGCAAAGCCCGACGGCAAACCACAGCTGACTCTCGCTGAACAAATTTTCCGTGCGCAAGGCAATCCGGCCAAACAGGCTGCGTTGCTTCTGGATGCTAAGCAGAATAATCGTGCGCAATTCGATCAGTTCAATCGCTGGGATCTCGTCAATTGGGACGGTAAGCAAAATCTCAAAGATATCCCCGGTCTTAACCAGCTTCCGCTTGGAAGAATTAGCCTCGTCGGCGCGGGTTTGGACGGCGCCAACCTCGAAGGTGCCGATTTCCGGGGCGGCAATCTGACGCGTGCGAATTTGGCCGGCGCAAAACTTGGTGGCGCTAAATTCGATGAAACCAATCTCACTGGCGCCAATATGACGAAAGCCGATCTTACGGGCGCATCGCTCACCGGCGCAAGAATGGGTCAGATCAATCTGACAGAAGCCAACCTCAATCACGCAAATCTTGAAGGCGCTCAGGCGAGTGAAGCGACTTTTGCGGGTGCGCGCGGCACGGGCATCAATTTGGCGAATGCCACGCTCGATCATGCAAATATGCGCGGCATGCATCTGAATGATGCCTCTGTCGGTGGCGGTAGCATGATCGGTGCCGACTGGACGCATTCAGTTCTGACAAACAGCAGCGTTGGTGAAAATATTCAACAGGCTTCTGTTCAGCCGCAGCAGAAAACAACAATGCCGGGTCCATTCGCTGGTGCTAAACCTGCATCTTCGTTTGCTCAGGTGATGAACATGCCTTGGGCGGGCAAGATCGTATTCGATACGATGATGGGCTAAGCCCTCAATTCAATAAATATCCCAAAACCGCATTCAATCGCTGCAAACCGGCATTCGTCGCTTGTAACGACTCTGTATTTTCTGTCAGATAATTTTCGCTGCGTAGCCGCGCGATTTTCTCGGGCCGCAGAAATTCCGACAAAGGCGATCCGAATTTTTCCAGCCAGTTTTTGTGCGAGATGCCTTCGCGCAAACGCAAGCCCATCATAAACGCTTCGCGTTTGGCGATATCGACGCTGATCAAATCGCAGATTTTTAACCCATGATCATGCTCGCGCACTTTGCCGAGCCAGACATCGGGTGCTTTATGATCTTCGGTCGCAAAACGTTGGCCTTGCACTGAATATCTGCCATGCGCGCCGGGGCCGATGCCGATGTAATCATTGTACTGCCAGTAGGTGAGATTATGCCGGCTTTCCTCGCCGGGCTTCGCATGATTGGAAATTTCGTAAGCCGGTTTGCCGTCAGCTGCCATGATATCTTGCGTTAGCTCGAACATCGTGGCCGCATCTTCATCAGGCGCCGTAAGTTTCTCGCCGCGGTTGGCGAGCGTATAAAATTGTGTGTTGGGTTCAATTGTCAGTTGATAGAGCGAAAGATGATCGCCCGCGAGCGCCAACCCCTCGCGCAATTCTTTTTCCCATTCGGTCAAAGTCTGGTCTTTACGTGCGTATATAAGGTCGAACGAAAAATGCGGGAAATTTTGTGCCGCCAGTTCAATCGCGGCCTTGGCTTGGTCGGCACTATGCTCGCGACCGAGAAATTTAAGCGCATCGGCGCGCAGTGACTGTACGCCAAGCGAAAGCCGGTTTACGCCAGCTGCGCGGAACTCTTTAAATTTCTGTGCTTCAACGGAAGTTGGATTGGCCTCGAGCGTAATTTCGGTGCTGCCATCAAGTGCCCACAATTGCGCAATCGTTTGCAAAATGCTCTCGACCGTTTTGGTTTCCATCAAAGATGGTGTGCCGCCGCCAAAGAAAATCGAAGCGATCTGCCGTCCCGGCAATAGCTGTGCGTAGTGTTTGAACGCACGCGTATAGGCCTCACGCCACGCATCATGATTGACCGTACCCGCGACATGCGAATTGAAA
>DASTLS010000270.1:0-2412 GCA_035714725.1 Alphaproteobacteria bacterium
ACTGCCGAAATTTCCGTAGCCGCCGATGATAAGAACGCGCTTTACCATGTTGGTTTCAGGACCATCAAAAAGAAAACGATGATAAGGCCGATAAATGCCGGCCATCCCAAGAGAAACCACAGTCGGAACAACCGATGATAGCTATCGGGTAACGCTTGCTTGGTCGCGAGCCACTCCGCCAAAATCTTTTTCAGCTCGATTTGAATCCAGACAACCGGCAACCAGCAAAGTCCGGCGATAATGTAAATGGCATACGTCGCGATCAGCCAAGGCTCGCGCAATGAATAGCCCGAATGATCGATCAACCAAAAACCGGTGAGCGGTTGGAGAACAACGGCAGGAAAGGTGAATATAAAATCTGCCAGAACAGTTGCGCGGGCAGCGAAGAAGCGGGCAGCGAGATCGATCTCTTTATTGGCGCAGAAAAAGAAGAAAGCTATGCCGAGGCCGGTGCCGAACAAAATTGTCGCGCTGATGATATGGATCGTCTTAACGACAAAATAAATATCCATGTTGGCCCGCTCAACCGCTGATTCCTTTCTTTTATAGGTGAGATATTCAAGTCCTTACACAAATTTTATCTCCCCACGTCTGACGCCTTCCGCAAAATTTATGGCGAGTTTGCCATAAGGGTTAAGAATTTACCCCCGCAATAAATTTTGAGGTGAAGTCATGCCTGTTATTCCCTGGTTGAAGAATGTTTTCGAGAGCGGCAAGAAAATCGCCGACGAACGCAAACTTTACAAAAAAATCGATGACCAGCTGGTGTTTCAAAAGAGCGAGCCATTGACGCTCGGCGTCGAGTTCGAGCTAGCGGTTTTGGATAAAATCAGCCTGCGCCCCGCGCATATCGGCATCGATATCATTGAGGAAATCAAGGTGCCCGGCGTCAAGAAAGAAGCCTTCGCTCATATGGTCGAAGTGACGACGGCCATTGCCAAAAACGTGCAGGAAGCCGAAGCGCAGCTGACCGAATGCATCGATAAGATCGAAGCGTCGTGTGAGAAGCGCGGCGTGATGTTGACCGGCACCGGTCGCCCGCCGACCATCATGCTCGCCGAAGTGCAATCGACGGCGGATAAAGACGCGCGCTACAAACGCCTCGTCGAAGAACGCAAAGTTCTCAATCAGCGTTTCGGTACGCTCGGCATGCATATTCATATCGGCATGGCGAATGCGGAAGAGTGCGTGCGCTTCCACAATTTCTTCATGCACTTCATTCCACATCTTATCGCCCTGAGCTCAAGCTCGCCATTCGAAGACGGCGTGCATACCGGTCTCGCCACCATTCGTCCGACGATTGCGGAATCGCTGCCTGTCGCGGGCATGCCTTACAGTTTCCGCAACTGGCAGGAATATGTCGGTCTTGTGCGCGCGATTTATCGCGCCGGCTCCATTCAGGATATGAAGGATTTGTGGTGGGATTTAAGACCTGCACCGCGCTTCGGCACGCTTGAAATCCGCGTCTGCGATCAACCGGCGACAATGGATGAAGCCATGGCGATCGTGTCTTTCGTTCATTGTCTTGCGCTCTGGTTCCAGGAAAATCAGGATTGGCTTGCGGAAATTCCGCGCCCCAATTCATGGCGCGTGCGCGAAAACAAATGGCGCGCGATGCGTTACGGGCTGGATGCCGAGCTCGTGCTCAACAATCAGGGCGAAACGCGCCCCATTCGCGATGACATCCATAACTGGCTCGAGCGCCTGATGCCCCATGTCGAGCAGCGCAATTACAAGCGCTATATCGATATGCTCGAGCAGATGCTGGAGAAGGGCAACAGCACCGCGCGTCAGGACAAGCTTTGGGGCGCGACGCACGATATTCCCACAATGGCGCGCTTCAATTGCGAAGAGTTCTCCGCGGGCACGCCGCAATGGGATCGCGTCGAGAAAGCCGTGAGCGAGAAGAAGGCCGCTAAGCCTGAAAGCAAAGCCGTGCCCGAACAAACGGTCGCGATGCAGCAAGCACTCGCTGCGGGCTGATTACTCTTCATCCATCTTCGGCATCGACGTGGCTTGAGTTTGGCCGAGCTGTTTCCTGCGATGCTGCAGCCATGCGCTGCGGGCCGTTGAGTAGGGGTCGACCGAGTTGGCGCGCAGCTGATCGATCACCTCGATATTCTTTTCACGCCGTACGATGGCATCGGCTGTGAAGTCGCTCACTTCAAATTCGGTGAAGGTCGTCAGGTTGCCGGCGCCGAGTGTTATCCATTGCCATGGCGACATAGCGGTATCCACGCCGCGCCCGAAGGCATCCCGCATATCGGATGGACCCACCAAAGGCAGCATCAAATAAGGTCCTTCGCCAACGCCCCATGAGGCAAGCGTCTGGCCGAAATCGCCGGTTTGCTTTTGCATGCCCCAGTCCGTCGCGACATCCCACATGCCGCCTATGCCAAGCGTGCTGTTGAT
>DASTLS010000271.1:0-3250 GCA_035714725.1 Alphaproteobacteria bacterium
ATGACTTCTTTCGGTGCACGCACTTCGCATCCGGCTTTCACCACAGCATCGATGACATTTTTGCCGATGGTCGGCAGGATGGATTTGTTGAGCAGCAAACATTCTGCGGCGCCGCAGACGGATACGCGTCGCATCTTGGCATTCACGGTGATATCGACGGCGTTCACGGCATCGGCTTTGGCATCGATATAGATGTGGCAGATACCGTCGAGATGACTGAACACCGGAATACGGCTTTCCTCACGCACGCGACCGGTCAGCGACTTGCCGCCACGCGGCACGATGACATCGACATACTTATCGAGCGTGAGCAGGGCACCCACCAAAGCGCGATCTGCAGTCGGCAAAGTCTGCACGGCATCGCGCGGCAGACCCGCTGTTTCCAGTGCTTTTTGGATGATTTCGACCAGCAATTGGACGCTGTTCCAGCTATCGCTACCGCCGCGCAGGATTGCGGCATTGCCGGATTTGATGCTGAGCGCAGCGGCATCCACCGCCACATTGGGGCGTGCTTCGAAGATGATGCCGATGACGCCGATGGGCACGGAATCTTTCTCGATCACCAACCCGTTTGGCCGTTTCACGCTTTCCAACTTACGGCCAACGGGATCGGGCAGGGCTTTGACGGTCTCCAGCCCTTCGATCATGCCGTTGAGGCGTGCTTCATTCAGGACAAGACGGTCGATCATGGCTTCAGCCATGCCGCTCTTGCGTGCGGCTTCTACGTCCTTGGCATTGGCGGCAAGGATGTCAGCTTTCGCTGTTTTCAATCCTGCAGCAGCCGCAGCCAATGCTTTGTTCTTTTGATCGGTCGAAGCGTGGGCAAGCAGCTTTGCTGCAGCGCGCGCTTTCTGCCCGAGTTGTTCAAGCGGATTGGTCATTTCTTGCCCCGCTTGGCGGCTACAACTGTTGTGCCGACTTTTTCGTTTTTGAGTAGGCGCACGAGAACATTTTTTGCGCGCGCCGAAGCGATGTGGGTTTGAATGCCGAATACCGACATCTTTTTCGCGACGGACAATTTGCTCGCCATACCGCCGCGACCGCTTTGCGATTTGCCGCGTGTGTCGATTGATGTTTTGCCGTCAATACGCGAGATGATTTTGGCGCCTTTTTGATCAGGCGACTTATCATAGATGCCGTCGATATGAGAGAGCACGATGAGGCGGTTCGCCTTCACGAGTTGCGCGAGCAGACCGGCGAGTTCGTCATTATCCGAGAAATTCTTGACCTGAATCATTTCCTCATTTGTGACGCTGTCGTTTTCGTTCACGATGGGAAGAATATGAGGCTGTTGGCGCAAGGCATTCAGGAGATGCGCGATATGCTTGTGGTGGTCGCGCGTACGGAAATCCTGCTTCGTGAGCAAAATTTGCGAGCCAAGCAAATCGTGTTTACTGAGCAATTCCTGGTAGAGCGCCATGAGCTTCGCCTGGCCGAGGCTGGCGAGAATTTGCTTTTCTGCAACCGGGTCGACGCGATGCAGCGGCTTGTTCTTCTTCACCATTGCGCGGCCTGTGCCGACAGCGCCGGAGGAGACGAGAATGACCTGATGTCCCGCTTTCTTCAGCGCAGCCAGCTCCGCTACCAGATTCCCGAGGACTTTCGGATCTGGCATGCCGTCGGCAGCACCCAGGGCGGCGGTGCCGATTTTAATAACAAGGTTAAGATTGCGCGTTGTCATAAATCCTTTTGTAGCAGGGTTTTAGCGCGCAACCAAGGGTGGAGACACTTTCACGAAAACAATTTGCCGGCGCTGGCGCAGGTCCATTTAATCCGATAGGCTTTTGCCATATTTCGGGAGGCGGTTATGTCGGAAATAGACAGGCCCATTCAGATCCTTGTTGTTGAAGATGCGATTGAAAATCTTCGAGGCATTTACCGCGAGTTGGCTAAGGCGGGATTTCATACCTATACGGGCCTTCATGCCTTGATAGAGGGCGAGCCGACAATCCTGTCACGCAAGGGCGTTGCCGTGGGCCTGATCGGCAACCATGTGGTGGCTCAAGAACTTATCGAACAGCACAAGCCACACACGCTCTATATGGATGCCGAATTAGGTGTGGATGCAGCGCTCGATGGCGTAAATGGCGTAGACATATCCATCAAAGCTCTTCGCAACAACCATACGCAGGGCGTGGTTTGCATTACCGGATCTAAGCCGGAAGATATGGCTTCAAGAATTCGAGAAGCTTTGGCGCCTCAAGATGTGAATGTCCGGGCAGTTGCAGCAATGCCAAATTCAAACGGGTTTGGAGGTAAAAAATCTCCTCCAGCTATTGCCGAAAGCATCTCAAAAACGGTTGAACGTTTGGCTGCTGAACTGCGTGCGCCGGTTCGTGGGCCCGATGCCATGCCGTCGGGTTCTGTGGCAAAAGCTCAATTTCATTAAGAAAACGCCTTCAAAATAAGGGCGGCATGCCTTGCAGGCGATGCATTGCATGCCTATATGTTTACCCATGAGTTTTCCCATTTTCGCTGATGTCGTAAGGCCTGATTTCAGGCCTGAAGCGGGCAAGAAATTTGTCCTGAAGTCGGATTTCCAGCCGGCGGGCGACCAGCCGCGCGCGATTGCCGAGATTACGAAAGCTCTGCAAGAGGGCGAGCGCGATCAGGTGCTGCTTGGCGTCACGGGCTCCGGCAAGACTTTCACGATGGCGCACACCATTCAGCAGTTACAGCGGCCCGCGCTTATCTTGGCGCCGAACAAAACATTGGCTGCGCAATTGTATGGTGAGATGAAAGCATTCTTCCCTGATAACGCCGTCGAATATTTCGTCAGTTATTACGATTATTACCAGCCGGAAGCTTACGTACCGAAAACAGACACCTACATCGAAAAAGACGCGATGGTGAACGAGCAGATCGATCGCATGCGCCACGCTGCCACCCGCGCGCTGCTCGAGCGTGACGACGTTATCATCGTCGCATCCGTCTCCTGCATTTACGGTATCGGCTCGGTCGAAACCTATCAGAGCATGGTCGGCACTTATTTGAAGGGTCAGACAATCCCGCGTCAACAATTGCTCGCGAACCTTGTCGAGCTGCATTACCGCCGCAACGATATCGGTTTCGGTCGTGGCGATTTCCGTGTGCGTGGCGATACCATCGAATTATTCCCGGCCCACTTGGAAGACCGTGCCTGGCGCTTCATCATGTTTGGCGACGAGATCGAGCAGATTGTCGAGATCGATCCGCTGACAGGCGAGAAGGGCAGTTCGCTCGATGCCGTCAAAGTCTATGCCAACAGCCA
>DASTLS010000272.1:0-3297 GCA_035714725.1 Alphaproteobacteria bacterium
GGCCTCTGGCGTCAACATATCTTGGTTCACACTGTTGAACAGGCGACGCCAGTCTCCACCCTCGAGCATGAAGGGTTTGCAGTCTATTTCATGAGCTTTGTAGTTACGGGCAAAGAGCCAGTGGCGGAGGCTGTCGGTACAGCTTTGGCTGCCGCCGAGACCGACGGTCAATAAATGCGTGTCGCAAAGCGGCAAGATGCCCGAGCCATAGGTTTTGGCTTCCGCATCCGTCATGCTGTAAACGGCGCCGCCTGCAGATTCGGCCAGATTTCTTGCATCTTTCACGGCTTCCTTGGTGCAAGCGTCCGGATGAATGATCAGATCGTTTTTCGGCAGAAAATAGGCGGCTGAATTGGATTGCAGACCGGTCTGTTCGAGCGGCAGGAAAACGCGCTCCGGGAAATGCTCCTGCATTTCCTCAACGGCATCCATCGTCGTCCCCGCACCCCAGCTGATAGGCGTGACACTATTGATTGTACCGAGAACGTCGCTGCCCTTGAGATAAGAGCCGGGGCGTTTCAATTCGATAATATATTCGTCTTTGACGATCTGGCGAATGTCGCCGATGTCGTCGCAACGCGTCGAGTTCGGGTGGCGTGCGAGAACGACCTTGTTATCGATGACGACAAATTTATCGCGCTTGTAAGCCGCGTCGCTGCCGCCACGTGCGCAATCCCAGAGCAAGACTGTTTTGCCGGTTTCGCGCAAGAAGTCGACGCCGTAATTCTGCGTTTGCACAGCATGGATGCTGTTGTCGGCGAATTCCTGTGGCCGACCTGTAAGAAAAACCGGTTCCTGCATCACACCAGACAAATCTTAGAGATTGCCGCCGCCGGGTGCCGGAGAAGGCGTGCGCATCATTTTTTGCAGGAGAGCCCAATTTTTGAATACACGGTTTTGATCCTGCTCAGGCAGTTGTTTGAAGCCTTTCGGCAGTTCGACTGTCGTGCCGTTGATCTCAAGCGCTGTGTGTACGAATTGGTGGTCTTCGTCGTTTAATTCTGTGAAAGACATAATATTCTTCCCGTTGTGGTTAATAACTTGCCATTTTTAGGCAGTATAAGGGTGGTTTGTAAAGCCCCTTTATTATTTGCTCAGGAAGCGTTTTTGGGCGTCTTTAGCCGCTTTCTTAACGTTAGCAGGCGCTGTACCGCCGAAGCTTGTACGGCTTTTAACCGCATTTTCCGGCTTCAGGACGGAGAACACGTCCTTCGTGATCCGGGTATCAACGGATTTTAAGTCCTTAAGGTCTAACTGTTCGAGGCCGCATTTCTTCTGCTCGGCAAGACGCACGGCTTTACCGGTGATGTGATGCGCATCGCGGAATGGAACATTCGCGGCGCGTACCAGCCAATCGGCCAGATCGGTCGCAGTGATAAAACCTTCACCGAGTGCTTTCTGCATCGCGGCCACATTCGGTTTCATGTCGCGTGCCATGCCGGCTGAGGCCGCGATCATCAAATGCAGCGTATCGACGGCATCGAATACATGCTCCTTATCTTCCTGCATGTCTTTCGCGTAAGTGAGCGCGAGGCCTTTGAGCACAACAGAAAGAGTTGTGAACGCGCCGAGCAAGCGGCCCGATTTTCCGCGCACGAGTTCCGCAGCATCCGGATTGCGCTTCTGCGGCATGATTGATGAGCCGGTGGTGAAAGCTTCCGAAAGCTTGATGAAACCAAACGCAGGGCTTGCCCAAATCGTAATCTCTTCGGCAAAACGCGAGAGATGTACGCCGACGATTGAAGAGGCTGCCAAAAATTCGAGCGCGAAATCGCGTGCCGAAACCGCATCCATCGAATTCGCCATCGGCCGATCAAAGTCAAGTGCCTTGGCCGTCATGTTGCGGTCGATTGGGAATGATGTGCCAGCAAGTGCCGCAGCGCCCAGCGGCATTTCATTCATGCGCTTTGCGGCGTCACGGAAACGTGCACGGTCGCGGCCGATCATCTCGACATAGGCCAGCAAATGATGGCCGAACGTAACGGGCTGTGCGGGCTGCAAATGCGTGAAGCCGGGCATGATTGCACCGGCATGCGTCTCGGCTTTTTCGATCAGCGCTTTTTGCAGATCGGCGAGAAGGGCATCGATGCCCGCAATTGCATCACGCATCCAAAGGCGGAAATCGGTTGCGACTTGATCGTTTCTTGAGCGCGCGGTGTGGAGGCGTCCGGCGGCATCGCCGATCAGATCTTTGAGACGTGCTTCGATATTCATGTGCACGTCTTCGAGTGCGCGCGAGAATTTAAATTTTCCGCTCTCGATTTCTTTCAAAATTTTATCGAGGCCGTTTTTGATCTCGGCGCCATCTTTCTTGCTGATGATGCCGCGTGCTGCGAGCATCGCTGCATGAGCCTGTGAGCCGCGAATATCTTGCGCATAGAAACGTTGATCGACATCGACCGAGCAATTGATCTCCGCCATGATCGCGGCAGGACCTGAGGCGTAATGGCCGCCCCACATTTTGTTGGCTTGCTGTTTCGGTGCGCGTTTTTTCGATGCCATAGCTACTTCAGGGGTTCGGGTTGTCAGGTGTTATTCTACCTGACTTCTCCCCGCTAACAACCCCGGAGCAGCTGTTTTTAAATGATAACTTTGCCGGTCTTAACGGCGGGTACAGCTTGCTTGAGCGCCAAAACGCCCGGCAATTGCTTGCCTTCCAGCCATTCGAGGAAAGCGCCGCCTGCGCTCGAGAGGTAGCTCATGCCATGCGTGACGCCGGCATTGGCGAGGGCCGCGACGGTATCGCCACCGCCCGCAACCGAGAGGATCTTGCCGCGCTTGGTGAGGTCTGCCACGAAGATCGCGACTTCGTTTGTGGCCTTGTCGAAGGGCTGTGTTTCGAAAGCGCCGAGCGGGCCGTTCCAGACAACAGTTTTGCACATAGCAATGCTGTCTTTGATTTCCTTCACGGCATCCGGGCCGATATCGAGGGCCATCTGATCGGCGGGAATAGCGGTGGCCGGTACAGTCTTGGTCACGGGGTTAGGTTTGAATTCGGCTGCGACGACAACGTCTTTCGGCAGCATGATATAGCAGCCGCGGCCTTCTGCTTTCGCCATGATATCGCGCGCGGTGTCATACATGTTCGGCTCGCAGAGCGATTTGCCGACATTGATACCTTTCGCAGCAAGAAACGTATTTGCCATGCCGCCGCCAAGGACGAGGATATCGACCTTCGCAATCAGGTTTTGCAGCAGATCAAGCTTGGTCGAAATTTTTGAGCCGCCAACGAGTGCGGCGAGTGGACGCTCAGGATTGGAAAGCGCCTTTGAAAGTGCTTCAAGCTCTGCCTGCATC
>DASTLS010000273.1:0-13838 GCA_035714725.1 Alphaproteobacteria bacterium
GACGCAAACGAAGACGGTGATCGCCAGGACAGAACCTGTAAAACGTCCAACGCTTGAAGATGTTCGGGCAGGGGTAACCATGAAGCCTTAAAAGTCAGAGGCCGAAGCGTTCATTATGATTAATTTTGTTGAAAAAAGCAATTGCTTCAACGCTCTAGAATGATTCGCTGAGAAAACAGGTAAGCTATTGGCTTTGAAAGGAAGCTAATCGCTGCCCGTTCTCGAGAGCCGCATATCCCGATGCACGGAAATGCCGAGCAAAAGTCCGCACCCGATCAAAAGCGTGAGCATCGCCGTGCCACCGTATGAAACGAGCGGCAAAGGAATGCCGACGACTGGAATCGTGCCGGTTACCATCGCGACATTCACAAACACATAGAGAAAGAAGCTGGTCGTGAGGCCGAAGGCGGCGAGGCGGCCGAACTGATTGCGGGATGTCAGCGCAATCATATAACCATAAGCGATCAGCAGAAAATAAAGGCCAAGCAGGAAGAGGGCGCCAAACATGCCGAATTCTTCGGCGAGCACGACGAAGATGAAGTCGGTGTGCTTTTCAGGCAGGAATTGCAGCTGGCTTTGCGTGCCTTGTCCGAAGCCTTTGCCGAACAGGCCGCCGGAGCCAAGCGCGATTTTCGATTGCAAGATGTTGTAGCCGGCACCCAGCGGATCATCGCCCGGATGCATGAAGGTCATTAGGCGCGCTTTTTGATAATCGTGCAGGTGATGCCATGCGATCGGCAAAATCATGGCGGCAATACCGATCACGATGATAAATTTCCACCAGCGCACGCCACCCGCGAAAAAGACCGCGCCACTGGCTAACGTCAGCAACATCGCCGTGCCCAGATTTGGTTGCAAAAGCACAAGGCCGACAGGCGCCAGCACCATGCCGATTGGCGCCACCAGCTTGATCGGGTGGCCTATATCTTCGAGCGAAAGGCTATGGAAATATTTCGCGAGCGCGAGCACCAGCGTAATTTTCATGAGCTCGGAAGGTTGAATCACCATGAAGCCGAGATTGATCCAGCGCTGCGCGCCCATGCCGACATGGCCCATGATTTCGACAACGATGAGCAAAAACAGCATCGCGCCGTAAAGCGGGTAGGCGATGCGGAGCCAAACACGAATATCGACCAATGCAATCGCGAGCATGAGGCAAAGCCCGATCACAAAGCGCGACAGCTGCGCCGCCGCCCATGGATGCCAGCTCTTGCCGCCCGCGGAATACAGCAGGCCGATGCCGATCAACCCAATGGTGACGATTAGCGACACAAGACCCCAATTCAGGTGCCTTAATTTGTCGCCCGTTCCGAGGTGATCGTTAGAGGAAAGCCTGCTCATTTATGGCCTAAATTTCTTTTTGCGTGGGGGGAATTATGGCCTAGATTACGGCCAAATTCGACTCCCATTTCAGGATATGCCGATGAACGCCGCCGTTATTGTATTTCCGGGTTCCAACCGCGAAGGCGACGCGGTCAAAGCCTTGCAGCGCGCATCTGGCAAAAAACCACAAATAGTCTGGCACGGCGACAGCGAATTGCCGAAGGTTGATCTGATCGTCCTACCGGGTGGTTTTTCCTATGGCGACTATCTTCGCACTGGCGCAATGGCCGCGCACTCGCCGATCATGCGTGAAGTGATTGCCCGCGCCAAAAAGGGCGTTCGCGTTTGGGGTATTTGCAACGGTTTCCAAATTTTGGCCGAGACGGGCCTGGTACCCGGCATTTTGCTGCGTAACGCCAGCATGAAATTTGTCTGCAAGCGTGTGACGCTGAATGTCGAAAGCAGTGATAGTGATTTCACACGCCTTTGTAAGCTAAAGCAGGAATTGAATGTGATCGTGGCGCATGGTGACGGCAACTATTTCGCCGAGAAAGATACCGTGAAGGCGATGCAGGATAATGGCCAGATCGCCTTTACCTATAAGGACAATCCGAACGGCTCGCTCAACAATATTGCGGGCGTGTTCAATAAGGAGCGCAATGTCCTCGGCATGATGCCGCATCCGGAAAATGCCGTTGAGCCTCTGCACGGCAGCACCGATGGCGCCGTTTTATTCGATAGCGTAGCGAAAGTTTTAGCATGACCAGCGCAGCCAGAAAGATTTCTGAAGAAAAATCGAGCATCGATACGCTGCTTGCTGAACACGGTATGTCGCGCAGTGAATATGATGTGCTGCTGAAAGTTCTGGGCCGCGAGCCGACTTTAGCCGAATTCGGCGTTGCTGCTGCAATGTGGTCGGAACATTGCTCTTATAAATCCACGCGCGTCTGGCTGAAAACGCTGCCGACGACGGGTCCACATGTCATTTGTGGCCCGGGCGAAAATGCCGGCGTCATTGATATTGGTGATGGGCAAGCGGCTATCTTTAAGATCGAAAGCCACAACCACCCGTCATATATCGAGCCGTATCAGGGCGCTGCTACCGGCGTCGGCGGCATTCTGCGCGATGTGTTCACGATGGGCGCGCGGCCGATTGCGAATTTAAACGCGCTGCGTTTCGGCGATCCGAAGCATCCGAAGACGAAATCGCTCGTTGCTGGCGTCGTCGCCGGCATCGGCGGTTACGGTAATTGCGTCGGCATTCCGACCGTCGGCGGCGAAACGAATTTCCACGCCAGCTATAATGGCAACTGCCTCGTGAACGCGATGACCGTCGGCATTGCCGACAAGAACAAGATTTTCTATTCCGCGGCTGCGGGCATCGGCAATCCGGTCGTGTATGTCGGCTCGAAGACAGGTCGTGACGGCATCAAAGGCGCCACGATGGCATCCGGCGAATTCAACGCCGATGCTGAAAGCAAGCGCCCCACAGTTCAAGTCGGCGATCCGTTCACAGAAAAGCTTTTGATCGAAGCGTGCCTCGAACTCATGTCCACCGACGCTATCGTCGCTATTCAGGATATGGGCGCAGCTGGTCTCACATCATCGTCTGTCGAAATGGCGTCGAAAGGCAATCTCGGCATCGAGATCGATCTCGATAAGGTGCCGCAGCGCGAGCCGAATATGAGCGCTTATGAAATCATGCTCTCCGAAAGTCAGGAGCGCATGCTGATGGTCCTCAAGCCGGGTCGCGAACCGGAAGCTGAGAAAATCTTCCGCAAGTGGGAGCTGGATTTCGCGGTTATCGGCAAGCTCACGGATACAGGTCGTCTTGTCTGCAAACGTCACGGCAAGAACGAGATCGATATTAAGGTCGAGCCGCTAGTTGAAGAGTCGCCGCTCTATAACCGCCCGTGGGAGCCGACGCCGGCGCAGCCTGCCGTCGATGCCAATAAATTCCCGCTGCCGAAGGGCATGAATGTTCTCGGCGCGCTTGAGAAGTTGCTGAGCTGCCCTGATCTCGCCTCACGTCGCTGGATTTGGGAGCAGTATGACAGCCTCATCGGCGCGAACACGGCGCAAGGCCCCGGCGGTGATGCCGCTGTTGTCCGTCTCGATGGCGGCAACAAGGCGCTCGCCATGGTTGTCGATTGCTCGCCGCGTTATTGCGCTGCCGATCCGGTTATGGGCGGTAAGCACGCCGTCGCTGAAACCTATCGCAATCTCTGCGCAGTCGGCGCGAAGCCGCTGGCGATTACGGACAATATGAATTTCGGCAATCCGGAGAAGCCGCGCATTATGGGCCAATTCGTTGGCGCCGTGCAGGGCATGAAGGAAGCGTGTCTCGCGCTCGATTACCCGATCGTGTCCGGCAATTGCAGCCTCTATAACGAAACCAACGGCAATCCGATTTTGCCGGCACCGGTTATCGGCGGCGTCGGCTTGATTGATGATGTTACCAAGACTGTCGGCAGTTCATTCCGCGCTGAAGGCGAAGCGATCTTCGTGATCGGCGAAGCGCATGGCCATATCGGCCAGTCGCTCTATCTCCGCGAATTGCACGGCAAGGAAGAGGGGCCTCCACCGCCGGTCAGGCTTACGGTTGAACGCAGCAACGGCAAGTTCGTCCGCAATCACATTCATTCCGGCGACATCACATCCTGCCACGATGTTTCGGATGGCGGCTTGTTGGTAGCACTCGCTGAGATGGCGTTGTCCGGCAATATCGGCTGCGCGATCGAGCAGGAAGGCGATGCTGCTTTCTGGTTCGGTGAAGATCAGGCGCGCTATGTCGTCACGGTCAAAGACCCGGATTATCTGCAGGAGCAGCTCGAAGCGGCGGAAATCCCGTATCTTTTGCTCGGCCAGACGGCGGGTAAGGCTTTGGCTTTAAAGGGCGTGGGCGAGGTCGAACTTTCTTCGCTACGCACCCTTCACGAAAGCTGGTTGCCTGACTATATGAGTCACTAGGAGATTGTCATGCCGATGAATGCCGATGAAATTGAGCGCTTAATTAAGGATGCGCTGCCGGACGCTCGGATCGAGATCAAAGATCTGCGTGGCGATGGCGACCATTATCAGGCGCATGTCGAGAGCCGGTCATTTTTTGGTAAAACAAAAGTGCAGCAGCACCAGATGGTTTATGCCGCACTTCAGGGCAGAGTAGGCGGCGTGCTTCATGCGCTCGCGCTCACAACATCCGCGCCGGAACGCGGCTAATTTTTAAACAGGAGATTATCCATGGTTGATGCATCCGTAGCCGAACGTATCCGTTCCGACCTCAACACGAACGATGTCGTGCTCTATATGAAGGGTACGCCCGTGTTTCCGCAGTGCGGCTTCTCGGCGCAAGCGGTTCAAATTCTCAGCATGCTGGGCGTGAAATTCAAGGGTGTGGACGTGCTCACCGATCCGAGCATTCGCCAGGGCATCAAGGATTTCAGCAACTGGCCGACAATCCCGCAGCTCTACGTGAAGGGCGAGTTCATCGGCGGCTGCGACATCATGCGTGAGATGTTCCAGAGCGGCGAATTACAAAAAGCGTTGTCGGATAAAGGCGTGCCTTTCGAGGCGCACCAACAGACGGCCTAAGAATTTAAGCCGCAGGTTTCTTGTCGGTCTTTTCTGTACGTACATAAGCGCCACGACCATGGCCGTTGACGGCAAAGGTCTCTTCGACGCTTGAGGTGCCTGAAAGCGGCTGCGTGGCGGCTACATCGCCGATACGCGGCTCATTGGCAGGATTTTTCGCTAGCATGGTGGACATTGAAGTCCTCCTTCCAAATTGTGCATTGCGGTATAGTATATACCCATAATGACCAAAGAATGAATGAAGTCAGGCCTTTTCCGTTGGTTTACAGTAAGTTAACAGTGATGTTTATCAGCCACTTAGGTGGTTGCGATTTTGACACAGTGCACAAATAGTCGGTGAGAACGGGGTGGATAACTAGGCTCGGGCAGGGCGGCGGGACATCCGCATGGCTTTCTTAGACATATTAACGCTGCTGCTTGACTCTCGAACGCCGATCCCTATACTCCGCCGCCTCAGCCCCGAAACACGGGTCTGGGCCCTTTTTTGCGCCCTATAAGACAGATTTTTGACGGCGCGCGTCGATCTTATGATTGCGCTGCGTTGTTGTCTGTTTTCTCGGCGTCGGGGAATGAACTTTGAGGAGATAAGAACGTGGCTCGTATTGCAGGCGTAAACATTCCGGCTCAGAAGCCAGTACACATTTCGTTGCGTTACATTTTCGGTATTGGTCCTGCCAATGCGCTGGAAATTTGCGAGCGCACAGGAATCGATCCGATCAAGCGCGTGAACACGCTGACGGAAGCAGAAATTCTCAAGATCCGCGAAGACATCGACAAGCACTATAAGGTCGAAGGTGACTTGCGTCGTGACATCGCGATGAACATCAAGCGCCTGATGGATCTCGGCTGCTATCGCGGCCTGCGTCATCGTAAAGGCCTGCCGGTTCGCGGTCAGCGCACACACACCAATGCACGTACTCGCAAGGGTCGCGCGAAGCCGATCGCCGGCAAGAAGATTGCAACCAAGAAATAATAAGCAAGGATAACGAAAAGCATCATGGCTACTGCACCGAAAAAAGAAACTGCCAAGGAAGGCGAATCCAAAGCGCCAGTCCGACGCCGCCGCGAACGCAAGAATATCGTCAATGGTATTTGCCACGTGAACGCGAGCTTCAACAACACGATCATCACGGTCGCGGATTCTCAGGGCAACACAATTGCCTGGTCCTCCTCGGGTTTGATGGGCTTCAAGGGCTCACGTAAGTCGACGCCTTACGCCGCGCAGATGGCTGCCGAAGACGCAGGCCGCAAGGCAATGGAACATGGCGTTCGCACGCTGGAAGTCGAAGTCAAAGGCCCAGGTGCCGGTCGCGAATCCGCGCTCCGCGCTCTGCAAGCCGTCGGCTTCTCGATTACGGCGATCCGCGACGTCACGCCGGTACCGCATAACGGTTGCCGCCCGCCGAAACGCCGCCGCGTCTAAATATTAGAATACGCGGCCTTGCCGCAACGACATACTCGAACGAAAGAGGTCCACTGTGCTGCAGAAAAACTGGAAATCCCTGATCCAACCAAACAAGCAGGTCCACGCTTCGGAAAGCAATCGCAACATCGCGACGCTGGTTGCCGAACCGTTGGAACGCGGCTTTGGCATGACGCTCGGCAACGCGCTGCGTCGCGTTCTTTTGTCGTCGCTGCAAGGCGCTGCCGTCACCTCGATCCAGGTCGAAGGCGTGTTGCATGAATTCTCGTCGATCCCCGGCGTTCGCGAAGACGTCACGGACATCATCCTGAACATCAAGGCTCTCGCTCTGCGCATGCACAGCGAAGTGCCGCGCAAAGTTCGCCTCCGTGCCGAAGGCCCGGGCGAAGTGACCGCAAAGCAGATCGAAACCGGCGCTGACATCGAAGTCATGAATCCGGAACTGGTCATCTGCACGCTCGATCGCGGTGCGCACCTGAACATGGAACTGACGGTTGAGACTGGCCGTGGCTACATTCCGGCTGCTGCTCTCCGCAAGGAAGATACGCCGATTGGTCTGATGCCGATCGATGCGCTGTTCAGCCCGATCCGCAAGGTAGCGTACAAGGTTGAAAACAGCCGCGTTGGTCAGGTCACCGACTATGACAAGCTGTCGCTGACAGTTGAAACCGATGGCTCCGTCACGCCGGAAGATGCAATCGCGATCAGCGCGCGCATCCTTCAGGATCAGATGCAGCTCTTCATAAACTTCGAAGAACCGCGCCAGACCGTTCAGCAGGAAGCGACCGGCGAACTGCCGTTCAACCGCAATCTGCTCCGCAAGGTCGACGAGCTCGAACTTTCGGTCCGTTCCGCCAACTGCCTCAAGAACGACAACATCGTCTATATCGGCGACCTCGTTCAGAAGTCGGAAGGCGAAATGCTCCGCACGCCGAACTTCGGCCGCAAGAGCCTCAACGAGATCAAGGAAGTTCTCACGCAGATGGGCCTCACGCTCGGTATGCAAATTCCGAACTGGCCGCCTGAGAACATCGAAGACCTGGCAAAGCGTCTCGAAGAGCCGTTCTGATATTTGAAGTAGGTTTATAAGGCGAGGTCTTAGGTGGGTGCGTTTAATTTTGAAGGTATCCAAGGATCGTGGGAGTTGACCGGTAAAGATCTTCTCCCTCGGTTTCATAAGGTTGACGGCAAAGGCCTGTCGATTGTTGATTACCTCAAGAAACTTGACCGCGCCGGCATCAAGACGGTGGCTGCAATCAAAACTCTCGGTGAAGAGATTTTTGACCGCCACCCAACAGACAAGAAGAACAGAAGGGTTCTTGAGCCGATTTTTGAAGGCATGAGAGCCATGATGTAAGAAGCCGCCGCAGTTCTGAAATCAGGCTGCGGCGAAAACCAACCGGTTTCTGCATGAGCCCCGAAGGGGAGATCACAGGGCCAAGCCATAGAGGAGTACATTGTTATGCGTCACGGAAATGCACATCGGAAATTAGGCGTCACCGCCAGCCATCGTAAGGCAATGTTTGCCAATATGGCTGTCGCCCTGATCGAAAACGAACAGATCAAGACCACGCTGCCGAAGGCGAAAGACCTTCGCTCGGTCGTTGAACAACTCATCACGCTCGGCAAGAAGGGTGGCCTCGCCAACCGTCGCCGCGCTTTCGCTCAACTGCGCGATGAAAGCGCCGTGAAGAAGCTGTTCGATACGCTCGGCCCGCGTTACAAAACACGCGCCGGCGGCTACACCCGCGTTATGAAGGCCGGCTTCCGTTACGGCGATGCGGCTGCCATGGCGATGATCGAATTGATGGATCGCGATGTCGCGGCCAAGGGCCACAAGGACAATGCCAAGAAGGTCCAGCAGACCGAGAAGGAAGCGGCTGCAGCGAAGGTATAATCCTCGCACAAAGCTTTAGAAAAACCCGGCTCTGCCTTGGCAAGCCGGGTTTTTTGTTGCCTGACTTAAAGTCTCTATCTGCCTTAGGTGGGATATGCTACGACGAAGGCACCTCGCACAGCAAAGGCTCTCCCATGCTTCGCATCTCCCAATTCCTCGTTGTTCTCCTTGTTACCGTGGCTCTCGCCGGTTGTGCGGGCCATCCGAAGCAGGACAGTTACACCAGTTCTAACGGCACCACGACGCTGATCGAAAGCGATAAGGACATGTGCGTGCATGCTTGCAACGACGATTACGAGCGTTGCATGGACCAGACACCTGCGGAGAATAACGAAGGCGTACATGGCCCGGCAGGGATGTTCGGCGCCAGTGCAGATTGCCGCAACGACCTGCACAACTGCTTGCCGACCTGCAAAGGCCGTTAATCTAATCTGATTTAAGCTGAGACGCTGACGCTTGTGCCGCGGATTGTCGACGCGTTCGCGTTTGCGACCGCTGTATAGACGCCGGCGGCCGCACCCGGCGTTGGCTGGCTTGATGCCTGCTGAGATTGCGTTGTCGTATCGTCCTGCGGACTTTGCGTCGGAGGCGGCGCAAAATTTCCGGTCGAACCGGTATTGTCGTTCTGCGATGTATTGGATGTCGACTGCGTTTGATTATTGTTATTCGCATCCGGCGAAGTCGAGACCGTAGCCGTGGATTCCTGCGGTAGAGGCTTGGCGGTAGCTGGCGTCAGATTGACGAAATCCGTAACTTGCAACTGCGTGCTGGATTGCAGATTGGCTGCGGGGCTCAATGTTGCCGCAAGCGATTGCGTGCTGTTGGTCGAAGTTTTAGTCGAGCCGGAGATCGATGGGTTCAGCGCGTTGGAAACGGTACCGTTTTGCGCAAGCCCGCCATAGGCCGCGAGAGCCTGCCCAAGCGTATGGACATTCTTCGGAGGGAACGTGTTTCCCTGGCCTGTGCGCGGCTGCGTCAGTGCCGGCTGGACGGATGAGAAAAGTTCTACGGCCATTACCAACTACCTTGGCGAAAACCGAATCAGCGCGGATAAAAAAATCCCGCCCGGCATTCCGCCGATATCAAAACCTCAGTCTTTCAATATCTTGAGCCTACTATTGTCGCGCATTGTGCTTAAAGGGGGATGAATAACGCCTTGTTCTTTAAGGACTTTTTAAGTGCTATCCTATTGAAAAATAAGCCCGGTCACGCCCATATGGGTTACTAAACCCCTAAAAGCATCGAAATTACGCCTTTAAACCCGTGATAGACTGAAAGCCATGTCCCACACGCATTGCTCACAAACCACACCGATAAACGCTGATGCCAAGCTGAACGAGAAGCGCACGCGCGCCGTTGCGTTGCTGACAGCCGCGATGATGGTGGCTGAGATCATCGGCGGCCAATGGTTTGGTTCCATGGCTTTGCTGGCCGATGGGTTTCATATGGCGACACATGTGGGCGCACTCGGTATCGCTGCGTTTGCTTACGCTTACGCGCGCAAGCATGCCAACGACCCGCGCTACAGCTTTGGTACCGGGAAGGTCGGCGATCTAGCAGGTTTCACCAGCGCCATTATCCTCGGCGTTATTGCCATTTATGTTCTGTTTGAATCCGTAGGTCGCCTTATTAATCCCATCGAGATTGTTTATGGCGAGGCAATTGCGATTGCAGCGCTTGGATTTCTCGTGAATGTCGCGAGTGCCGGTATTTTGCATGGCGGCGATAGCCATTCACATCACCATCATGACCATAATCACGCGCACGAGCATGCGGGACCACATCATCACGATCATAATTTCCGTGCGGCCTACATCCACGTGATCGCGGACGCCGTGACATCGGTGCTGGCCGTTGTCGCGCTCGCTTGCGGCTGGATATTCGGTTGGCGCTGGGCGGATCCTGCCATCGGTATCGTCGGCGCTTTCGTTATTATCTCGTGGGCGCTAACTCTAATAAGAGACAGCAGTGGCGTTTTGCTCGATCGGACGCAGGATGAATGCGGCGTACGCGTACGCGATATCCTGACGCGTAATAATATCGAGGTCATCGATCTTCATGTCTGGCGCGTAGGGCAGGGATGTAATGCCGCTATCGTTGCCGTAAAAGCGCCGGCAACTATCACTGTTGAGCAGGTCAGGAATATGCTCCAACCGCTTAACTTTTCTCATGTGACGGTCGAAATTAATCAAGCCTAAGATCAAGAAACTATTTTGCGGTCGGATATCCGGCGTAGTAAAAACTGAGCGATTTTAAAGTAAGAAATATTGAGGACAGAAATGGCGAAAAAGCAGCCCGTAGGAAGTGCGCTGGGATTTAAATTTGCTCTTTATATGAAAGACAAAATTGAGCCAGCGCTCGCAGCATTGCTTGACGATTTGGAATCGCACGGATTAAAAACACCCCGCGTCGAAATTCAATCGGGTTTTAAGGATCGAGGATCTCTTGTCTGGGTTCAGGTGCCGTTGCTTGCGCAGGACCGCGGTGAGCGCAATCTGGTTGTAACCCATCTCGGTGAGTTGAACTATATCCGCGAATTAACCGCGAACGGTGCTTTTCCCAAATTTGGAACGACACTCTATCGTTCCCCGCGTCCTTATGAACGAGTGGCTAAAAAGCCTCTTCAGGTATTGCAATCGTAACGGAATTTCCTTCCATTACGGTTTGAGCCAGCGCTGCGCATTGCGGCAGCACATGCTCCGCATAGAAACGACCGGTCATCAGTTTGCCGGATAGGAAGTCGGGATCGCCTTCGCGGCTCGCCAGATCTTGCTGCGCCAACACCATCGACTTTGCGAGATAATAACCGCCGACGGCATTCGCCATAAGGCGCAAGAACGGTGCGGCAGCCGCTGCAGCCGTGACAGCATCCTTTTTCGCCATCTTCAACATCCACGCGACCGCGAGTTGAAGGTTCATCAGCGCATTCGAAAGGTTCTTGTGCATTACGGCACAGTCGTCGCCTTTCTGGCCTTTGAGTTCCGGCATGAAATTGTGAATTTCACTATAGAGCGCGCGATAGGATGCGCCGTCATCACGCGCCAGCTTACGGAACAGCAAGTCGTTCGCCTGAATGCCGTTTGTGCCCTCATAGATCGCGAGCACACGGGCATCGCGCATATGCTGCGCGACGCCGGTCTCTTCGATATAGCCCATGCCACCGAACACCTGCACGGCCATGGATGTGACTTCGTTGCTGAGATCGGTTAGCCACGCTTTGACAATCGGCGTCAGCAGATCGACGCGAGCCATGCCGGCTTTGCGCTGCTCTTCAGTCGTGCCGCGCTTGCCGGTATCGATGGCGAACGCGCATGAGTAGGCGAGGGCTCGCGCTGCTTCGATATGCGATTTCATCCAGAGCAGCATGCGCCGTACATCGGGATGATGAATAATTGTGACAGGTGGAGCTTTTGGCTTCGTGAGATCCCGGCTCTGCACGCGCGTCTTGGCGTAATCGCGGGCTTGTTGATAGCTACGCTCCATGAGAGCCAAGCCCTGAATGCCGACGCCGATACGAGCGTTGTTCATCATGGTGAACATGGCATTGATGCCGCCGTTTTCCTGCCCTACGAGATACCCAATCGCGCCACCATTATCGCCGTACGCGAGGACGCAGGTGGGGCTGGCGTGTTGGCCTAGCTTATGTTCGATGGAGACGGTGCGCACATCATTCGCGGCGCCAAGGCTGCCGTCATCCTTTACAAGGATTTTTGGCACGAGAAACAGCGACAGGCCTTTGGTGCCTTCCGGCGCATCCGGCAAACGGGCGAGGACGAGATGGATAATATTATCCGTCATGTCGTGGTCGCCATAGCTGATGAATATCTTGTTGCCGGTGATCAGGTAATGACCGTCTTTCTTCACGGCCTTGGAATTCACCGCGCCCACGTCAGATCCGGCTTGCGGCTCCGTGAGGTTCATGGTGCCGGTCCATTCGCCACTCACCATCTTGGGCAGGAATTTCTTTTTTAGATCTTCGCTGCCATGCACGGCGAGCAAATCTATCGCGCCCTGATTGAGGAGCGTGCAAAGCGCCAACGCCAGATTTGCCGATTGCAACATCTCCTGCACCGGCATGCCGAGCGTCCACGGCAAGCCCTGGCCACCGATTTCTTCTTCGACCGGTAAACCGTTCCAGCCACCATCGACAAATGCCTGATAGGCATCTTTGAAGCCGGGCGGCATCGTGACGATGCCTTTGTCGAATTTGGCACCCTTCTTGTCGCCGGCATCGTTCAGCGGCGCAAAAATCTCGGAGGCAATCTTGGCTGTTTCATCCAGCACCGCTTCCACGACATCCGGACCGACTGCCTCATGGCCCGGCAGAGCAGATAACTCCTCCAGCCCGATCAGGCGGGTCAGGATAAAGCGGATATCGGCAAGCGGCGGCGTGTATGGAATCATCCTCTAACCCTCGGAGGATTCTCTTAAAAAATGATAAGCGCCGGTTTGGCATGACCCTTGCTTATTACTGGGGGAGGAAAGAACGCAGACCAATTGAGGGTAAACGCCTTGATCGACCCGGTAACACAGGCCAACCAGAGTAATTCGCTTGTAAATCAAGCGGATACGCCGAGCATGCCCAATCGCATTATGAGCGCGATCAAGTCGGCTGCTGCCAAGACCGGGGTAGATTTTACCTATTTGATGCAGAAAGCGTCCCAAGAAAGCGGTTTTGACCCGAACGCTAAAGCCAGCAGCTCGAGCGCTACGGGCCTCTTCCAATTCACGAATCAGACATGGCTGCAGACCCTCAAGGAACATGGCGGTCAGTATGGCCTCAGCTCCTATGCCGATCATATTCAGGTCGATAGCAGCGGCGTTGCTCATGTCAACGACCCGGCGATGAAAAAGGTCATTCTCGGCCTTCGCAAAGATCCGGAAGTTTCGGCTGAAATGGCCGGCGAGCTGGATAAAGACAATCTTGATACGCTGAAGAGCAATGTCGGCGGTAAAATCGGCAAGACCGATTTATACCTCGCGCATTTCCTTGGCGCCGGCGGCGCAAGCGAATTCCTCAATGCTATGAGGCAGAATCCGAGCGCGAGCGGAGCATCGATTTTGCCTGATGCTGCAGCGGCTAACCCATCTGTGTTCTATAACGCCAGCGGCGAGCCGCGCACGATCAAGCAGATCTATTCGCATTTCGCACAGAAATTTGACGGCAACGCGACGGTGCAGGTTGCGAATGTAGCAACCACAAATTCGACCGGCACAGACGCAGCAAATGCCGCATCCCTTTATTCGCGCCATATCGCAGCTACATCCTACAGCATGGCGAACAATGCTTATTCATCTGCTACGCCGACGATTGGTGGCTACACATCGCCGGTTATGGGCAGCGATATCAAACTCAACGGCACGTCTTCTTTGATGGCGACGATGATCATGGCGCAGATGAATATCGACAACGCATCGGCGGAAAGCATGCGTTCTTCCGCATTGAGTTCGCCGGAACATAGCAAGAAAGACGCGCTGGCGATTCTCGGCGCAATTGGCTGATTTCCCTATATAAATTCAATTTAATATGCATTTTAAGAAAGTTTTCATTACGCGGGCGTAAGGTGTTCTTTATTGAACACGAAACACCTTTTTGAGGCCTTT
>DASTLS010000274.1:0-3274 GCA_035714725.1 Alphaproteobacteria bacterium
CAATTTATTGAGGAACTGACCGGCAGTTTGCACCGCCAGTGGAAGCACTTATTGCGCACCATGCCGCCGAACCTTTCCGGCGTCACTGGCCTTCGCGCGATTAAGGGTCTTGTTTACGGCGGTTTCAATTTCCCGGAAGGCGATCGTGCATTAGGCCTCGCGCTTGATCTTCTGCGCCGCCAAATGGCGGTCGAGATTTTGCCGGATGGCGGCTCGATCTCGCGCAATCCCTCAACACAATTGCATCTTCTGCGCCACATCATCGATCTGCGCGCGGCGTTTCAGGCGGCGGGTCTTGATATTCCCGACACTATGCGTGCGGCGATTTCAGCCATGGTGCCGGCAATTAAATTCTATCGTCACGGCGATGGTGGTTTGCCCTTGTTCCATGGCGGTATCGAAGAAACGCCACTTCTCATTGATGCCGTTCTCACACAGGCTGATGTGCGCGCCCGTGCGCTGCGCCGTTTGCCGGAAACAGGTTACGAACGCATTACCGCAGGTCGCAGCCTCTTGCTCGTCGATTGCAGCACGCCGCCGCCGCGCGGTTATGGCGCAGGTCATGCCGGCCTCTTGAGTTTCGAATTCGCGACAGGCAAGGAGCGCATCATCGTGAATTGCGGTGCTGTACCCGGCGGTGCTGCCGAATGGCGCGCGGCTTGTGCATCAACGGCTGCGCACTCCACGCTTTCGGTCGAAGATTGCAACGCGTGCGAGGTGATGGCGTCGGGCAATGTTATCTGCACCGCGCGCGTCGATGCCCAGCGCTATGAGCAGGAAGGCACGCAATTCGTCGATATGGCGCATGATGGCTATGTACCAAAATATGGCATCACCCATCAGCGCGTTCTCAGCCTTTCGGGTGACGGCGAGGAATTGCGTGGCCGCGAGATCTTGACCGGCCCCGCGGGTCGCAACTATGCGCTGCGCTGGCATCTGCATCCCGGCGTGCAAGCCTCGCTCGCGCAAAGCGGACAGACAGCGTTGCTGCGCACCTCCGGCGGCACCGGCTGGCGCTTGCGTGTCGAGAATGGCGAACTCGGCCTCGAGCAAAGCATTTATTGCGGCAACGGCGCGCCGCGCCGTAGCCAGCAATTGCGCGTCAGCGGCATCACAAGCCCGGAACAGACGACGATCTTCTGGAGCCTTTCGCGCGAGAAGAAGAGCGCTTAAAGCCTTTATTTCCATAGCTTGCAATTAAGGTCGTTCCGCCATAAAAACGGGGCTCGAACACTCGTTTTTACGGAGCCATTCACGTGCAAAGCGCCGCGCAAAAGAAACTTCAGACCGAACCCGTCAATCTCCACAAAATCGAACGCGCGCTGATCTCCGTCTCCGATAAAACCGGCCTCGTTGAGCTCGCAAAGCAACTCGCATCGCAAGGCGTTGAGATTCTCTCGACCGGCGGCTCGGCTGAGAAGTTACGCCAGGCCGGCGTAAAGGTGATCGAAGTTGGTGATTACACCGGCTTCCCCGAAATGATGGATGGCCGCGTAAAGACGCTGCACCCGAAAATTCATGGCGGCATCCTGCAACGCCGCGATGCCGAGACGCATCAGAATGAAGCAAAGAAGCACAGCATCCCACCGATCGATCTGATCGTCGTCAATCTCTATCCGTTCCGCGAAACAGTCGCGAAGGGCGGCGATTATGAAACCTGCATCGAGAATATCGATATCGGTGGCCCGGCCATGGTGCGCTCTGCCGCAAAGAACCACGCTGCCGTGGCGATTGTCACGGACGCTGCGCAATATGATGAATTGCTGGACGAGCTGAAGGCAAATCAGGGTGCAACCTCGCTGGCCTTCCGCAAAAAACTTGCCGCCGCTGCTTACGCACACACCGCGAGCTATGACAGCGCCGTCAGCAATTGGTTTGCAGGGCAGCTCGGCGAAGAATATCCGGACACGCTGACGCTTGCAGCGACCAAGCGCCAATCGCTGCGTTATGGCGAAAACCCGCACCAATCCGCGGCTTTCTATGTCACCGACAGCAGCCGTATCGGCATCGCGAGTGCCATTCAAATTCAGGGCAAAGAGCTCAGCTATAACAATCTGAATGATACGGACGCTGCGTTCGAACTGGTGTCGGAATTCACCGACAGCGCTGCAATCGCGATCATCAAGCACGCCAATCCCTGCGGTGTCGCGCTCGGTCCTGATCTGATCACGGCTTACAAGCGGGCTCTGGCTTGCGATCCCGTCAGCGCGTTCGGCGGCATTATTGCTATGAACAAGCCAATGGATGCGGAAACGGCCAAGGCCGTTGCCGAACTGTTCGCCGAAGTCATCATCGCGCCGGACATCTCATCTGAAGCGAAAGAAATTCTTGCGGCCAAGAAAAACCTCCGCGTGCTTTTGACGCGCGCGATGCCCGATCCGCGCACGGCAGATAAAGTTATGAAGTCGGTCGCCGGTGGTTATCTGTTGCAGACGCGCGATAATGTCGTGCTCGAGCAAACGCAGCTGAAATGCGTGACCAAGCGCCAGCCTTCGGAACAGGAAATGCGCGATCTGATTTTCGCATTCACCGTCGGCAAGCATGTGAAGTCGAACACGATTGTGTATGCGAAAGATAATGCAACCGTTGGCATTGGCGCCGGCCAGATGAGCCGCGTAGACTCGGCGCGCATCGCAGCCCGCAAGGCGCAAGATGTCGCAGCCGCCGAAAAACTGTCCGAGCCGCGCACGAAGGGCTCGGCAGCCGCATCGGATGCTTTCTTCCCGTTCGCAGATGGTTTGCTCAGCGTCGCCGAAGCGGGTGCCACGGCTGTCATCCAGCCGGGTGGCTCGGTCCGCGATGCCGAAGTGATCGAGGCGGCGGACAAGGCCAACCTCGCCATGGTCTTCACCGGAATTCGCCATTTCCGTCATTAAAATCAAATAGTTAGACAGATATCAACCAGGGTCGATGAAACTATTCTTAGCTTTCGTCCGCATGCTAAAAACGCGCCTGTTTTCACGGAGAGATTTATGGCCCGCTGGGATTTAAAAGCGAAACAACCCAAATGTTATGAGACGCTTCGTGCGCCCATACCTGTGGAGAAGCTTGATCGCGAAAAGACGTTCGCAGTCGGTCAACACGTTTATATCGTTGATCACGGTCAGGAAGCCGTTATCGCGGCCCCGATTGTAAGCTTACGTGAAATCGGTCAAGCGGAGGCGCGTTATCCGATGGTCGGCGGCGATGTCATGTATACCGTTATGCTGAGACCTGAAATAAACGGTGTTTTGGAAGCACGCCACTTTCCGGCAAACTATATTTTTAATACATC
>DASTLS010000275.1:0-8907 GCA_035714725.1 Alphaproteobacteria bacterium
GCGTTACCATCCATGCCGACAAGAAAAAATTCCCGGTGCTGCTCGCCAACGGCAATCTCATTCAGCACGGCAATGAAGGCAAAACACGGCATTTCGCGATATGGGAAGATCCGTATCCCAAGCCTTGTTACCTCTTCGCCATGGTTGCGGGCCGTCTTGATAAGGTAACCACGCATTTCAAAACCAAATCTGGCCGCCGCGTTCTGATCGAAATTTATGTCGAGCCGGGCAAAACGAACGAAACCGGCTTTGCACTGACGGCGCTGAAAAAAGCGATGAAATGGGACGAAGACACGTTCGGCCTCGAATATGATCTCGACCGTTTCATGATTGTGGCCACACCCTTCTTCAATATGGGTGCGATGGAAAATAAAGGCCTCAATATTTTCAACGATGCATGCGTCCTTGGCCGCGTCGAAACCGCGACCGACGGCACAATCGATTTTATCGAGCGCGTCGTGGGCCACGAATATTTCCATAACTGGACCGGTGACCGTATCACCTGCCGCGATTGGTTCCAGCTGAGCCTTAAGGAAGGCCTTACCGTTTTCCGCGAGCAGGAATTTTGCGGCGACATGAACTCAGTCGCTGTCGAGCGCCTTGCCAGCGTGCGCGATTTGCGCGGTTCGCAATTTGCAGAAGATGCGGGCGCCATGGCCCATCCCGTGCGTCCCGACCGTTACCAGGCGATTGATAATTTCTACACCGCGACTGTCTATGACAAAGGTTCGGAAGTCGTGCGCATGATCCAGACGCTGGCCGGCAAGAAAGGTTTCCGTCGCGGCATGGATTTATATGTCAAACGCCATGACGGCCAAGCCGTTACTTGCGATGATTTCGCGAAGGCGATGGCAGATGCCAACAAGCTCGATCTCAAGCAATTTATGCTTTGGTACAGCCAGGCAGGTACGCCGGTCGTGAAGGTCGAAAGCCGGTATGATACCGCGAAGAAAGTTTTTCATCTCGACGTCAAACAGTCCTGCCCGGCAACTCCTGGTCAGAAAACCAAGAAGCCATTTCATATTCCGTTCGCCTTCGGTCTGCTCGATGGCAAGGGCAGAGATATGATCGGTACGCGTGTGTTATCGGTCAAAAAGCCGCATGAAACCTACAGTTTCACGAATATCAAGGAAAAGCCGGTGCTATCGCCGTTGCGCAACTTCTCGGCACCTGTGCGCCTTATCTATAACCAGAGCGACGATGAATTGCTGTTCCTGCTTGCGCACGACATCGATCCGTTCAATCGCTGGGAATCTGGCTACAAGCTGCTAACGAAATATCTGCTTGCGCGTGTGAAGGGCAAACCAGCCTCGCAACGCCAGACAGAAAAATTAATCGCAGCGCTTGGCAATGTGTTGCGTGACAAGAAACTCGATGCCGCATTCAAGGCCATGACTTTGAGCTTGCCGAGCGAAGGTGAGTTGGGTCTCGCCATGCGTGCTGAAGGTTTGGCAATCGATGTCGATGGTATCTATGCCGCGCGCAAGGAAATGGTCCGTAAGATCGGTGTGACATTGCAGAAAGATTTCCGCGCAATGCATGCACAACTCGCGAAGCTCAATCCGAATGCGACCGATGGTGTCAGCATGGGTAAGCGCAGTCTAAAGAATCTTTGCCTCGCTTATCTCGCGGCAAACGAAGGCAAGGCCGAGTTGCAATCTGCGTTTAAGCAGATCAATGCCAAAAACATGACCGATCAGATCGCCACACTTGGCATTTTGTCGGATACGCCGTCTCCCTTGCGGGCGAAGGCGCTGGCGCATTTCGAGAAGCGCTGGAAGAAAGTCCCGACCATTATGGACAAGTGGCTTGCGGTACAGGCCTCTTCTCGTCGCGCCGATACGCTTTCGCAAGTGAAGCGACTGATGAAGCATCCGGCGTTCGATATCAAAAACCCGAACCGCATTTCGGCGCTGATTCGTGTCTTCGCCGGCAATAGCCTCAACTTCCATGCCAAGGACGGCTCGGGCTATGCCTTCATCGCGGACATGATTTTGAAAATCGACCCGATTAACCCGCACAGTGCCGCCGGCCTTTGCAAGGTTTTTGCCCGCTGGAAGGATTACGATCCGAAGCGCAGGGAGCTGATGCAAAAACAGCTCAAGCGGCTTGCAGCGAATAAAAAGCTTTCGGCCAATAGTTCTGAAATCGTAACGAAAAGCCTGAAATCCTAAGCCATAGAGCCCCCTTGCTAATTCGCGGCGATTAGGGAACAGTGCTTGTCCCTTCATCTAGCAGCGGGTTTTTCATGTCGCGTAAGCTTGGCCTCCTCGTTCTTTTGCTTGCCTTGGTTTCTATTTCGCCGGCCCATGCCGCTGATACATCCTCAACTTTCAAGCAACCCGATCTGGTTTCCTTCGGCGTTTCCTACTTCGATTTCGATAAGGATGAGCCGCACAAGCAGTCAGTTGATTTCCGCGGTGAATATCGCTGGGGCCTTTCTATGCTTCCCTTGATCTCGCCCTGGTTCAAGAGCTGGGATCAATATGTTCAATTCCACCCCTATGCCGGCCTCGAAGTCACGTCGCTCGGCATGCTGTATGGTAACGGCGGTTGGGCAATGGATGCCTATCTCGGCCGTCATTTCGTCTTCACCTGGAGCGAAGGCGTCGGCCTCTATGAAGGTGGTGATATGACCATCCTCGGCTCTGTCATCGAATTCCGCTCGATGGCTGAACTTGGCTATCGCTTTGACAATGAAATGCGCCTCACTGGCCAGATCAGCCATATCTCGAATGCCGGCCTCACCAGCCGCAATCCGGGCGCTGAAATCGCCGGTCTTTACTTGCATATGCCGATCAGCATGATCTGCGGCGGCAAGCAGTAAGATCTAAGCTTTCGAAAAACCGCTTCTGGAAACGGAAGCGGTTTTTTCATGCGCAAAATCATCCTCTTACCGGGGAAATAATTGCCCCTGCGTGCAGAGATGCCCTGCTATTGAATCAAAAAAGCGAAGCATATCAACGCATTACATTTTGGCACACAGCTTGCTGAAATCACCTCGGAATTTATCGCATTCCGCCTTCGAAGCGGCGGGTGCTCAACTCAAGAGGTGTCTCATGGCTTCGCTCTTTTCCGCTCTAACCGTCGCCGTCGGCGGTCTCTCCGCCCAATCCAGTGCCCTTGGCAACATTTCGGACAACCTGTCCAATGCCCAAACAACGGGCTTTAAGGCGATCGGCACCAATTTCCAAGATCTGGTGACGCAATCCAACGCCAACATCAACGATCCAGGCGGCGTGCGCGCAACGCCTTCGTATCAGAACGACGTGCAGGGCAACCTGACACAGTCTTCAACCGCAACTTCGCTCGCGATCTCGGGTCAGGGTTTCTTCGCGGTTGAACCCGCCGTCGTTAATGCCGACGGCTCAACCTCATTCAGCGGCAACATCGCCTACACCCGCCAAGGCGATTTTACGCTCGACAAAGACGGCTTCCTCGTTAACAGCTCGGGCTATTATCTCATGGGTTGGGATGTCGACAGTCTCGGTAACGTCAATAAATCGACAACAAATCCGATCGAAGTGTCGGCGCTCCTCAATAACCCGGTGCCTTCAACATCGGCGACCTACGACGCTAACTTACCATCCAGCGCTACGAATGCGTTTACATCATCGCCGTCGACCATTCAGGTGTTCGACGCGCTCGGCAACACGCACGACATGACATTCACCTGGACCAAGGACTCAGCTGATAATTGGACCTTGAATGTCGATGTGAAAGGCGCCGGTGGTACCACGACCAACTCCAGCGGTACGACGATCAACGATTATACCGCATCGATCCCCTTCTCGTTTAACGCGACATCGAACATCGGTACCATTCAGCATATCTCGAGCAGCAGCTCGGGCGGCAGCGGTACCTATACGGTGGTCGATAACTCGACAGCAGCTGAAAACAAGGCTCAGGTCACGTTCGCAATGAACTTCGCCGGCTTCGGCGCCGGTTCGCAGACAATGACGCTCAACTTCGGCGATTACAATTCGCCGAACGGCCTGACGCAGTTCTCCGACTCGGATGTCACCGTGACATCCTTCAGCCAGAACGGTCTGCCGCGAGGTTCGTTCACCAACCTATCGATCGACTCGAACGGGTTCGTGTCACTCAACTACAACAACGGCAGTTCGAAAACGATTGCGCAGGTGCCTATCGTGCAGTTCTTCGCGCAAGACCAGCTGCAGCGTGCAACGGGCGGCGTTTATCAGGCCACTCTCGCATCCGGCACGCCGCGTTACAGCGCTCCGGGATCGACAGGTGCCGGTACGATTGTCGGCAGCTCGCTCGAAGCATCGAACGTCGATATCGCGACGCAGTTTACCGATATGATCCAGGCACAGCAGATCTTCTCTGCCAACGCCAAGACGATTACGACCATCGACAACATGCTGAACACACTGATCCAGACCGTTCAGTAATTAAGTCGCAGTTCGCGTCGTAAGTAAGAGGTTTGAAACATGTCGTTGTCGTCCGCCCTTTCGGTCGCGCTGACCGGTCTGCAAATCAGCACCGCGCAGTTGCAGATTACATCCAACAATATCTCGAACGCTCAGACGGCGGGATATACGGATAAAACGACGAACATTACGTCGCTGTCTTTGGGCAATGACGCTGCGGGTGCGCAAATCACCGGCTTCTCGCGCGCGACAAATTCAGGTCTCACGACCTCTTATAATAACGCGACCTCGGAATCGTCTTATTACAGCACGCAAAATAGCTATCTAAGCCAGATCCAGCAGATCCTGGACTCGACCGATAATCCACCGGCTTTATCGAACGCCGTCTCTCAATTCCAGTCGGCCTGGACGCAATATGCCGCAGCACCGGAAGATGGCGCGCAACAGCAAGCTGTTATTCAGGCGGGTGAAAATCTGGCTTCGCAGATCGCAACGGCTCAAGCTGCTGTGACCAAATTAAACAATCAGGTCACAAGCGATACGCTCAACACCGTTAATCAACTTAACAATGATTTGTCGCAAATCGCCAATCTCAACCAGCAGATCGCCGCCGCTGGTCCCGGTACACAATCGGGCGTCAATCTGGCCGACCAGCGTGATACCCTTGTCAACAGTGTTGCCTCGATCACGAACATCACAATTATGCAACGCTCGAACGGTCAGGTTGCGCTTTATACGCCATCCGGCTCGCCGCTTGTCGAT
This sequence comes from Alphaproteobacteria bacterium, assembly GCA_035714725.1. Taxonomy (GTDB): domain Bacteria; phylum Pseudomonadota; class Alphaproteobacteria; order UBA9219; family UBA9219; genus JAATFY01. The sequence goes on from DASTLS010000275.1 coordinate 5,157, forward strand.
GGCTCGGCTCAGGTTTTCAGCTATAACGGCCAAACCATTACCTCTTCCAGTGGCCAGGACGTTACCAACATTCTGACGGGCGGTAGTCTGCAGGCCGAAGTTCAATTCGTTGCGAATGGGTCGCCAGCAACCGCGAGCACGTCACCTGGCGTGGAAGTCATCCGTAAACTGAATTCGCAATTGCAGGCGCTTACCACGGCGCTTACCACAACGAGCGGTTCGCCGACGAGTTTTGAAGCTGCGTACGATGGTGCTACGACCGGTACCGGCGAATTGGCCAATCAGTTTTTCACCGTCAATACAGTCGGCGGCGTTATCGATCCGTCATCGCTCAAGATCAATGCAAGTCTTCTGAATGGCACCGCGACGCTGAAGCAAGCCAGTGGCACTGCCGTTAACACGGCTTTGACGGCAACACGCAGTTTCAGTGCGGCCGGCCTCACGACTACGAGCGGTACTTATGTTGATCTGGTCAACGGTATTTTGTCGGGTTTCCAGGCGGCAGCCAATACTGTCAGCACGCAGAGCACGACAGCGACACAGCAACAAACCTATTACAAGCAAAGCCTCACCAACGCGACCGGCGTAAATGTTGACAATGAATTGGTCAATTTAACAACACTACAAAACAGCTACGCAGCCTCAGCTCATGTCATCAGCACCATTAATCAGATGCTGCAGGAACTGGAAGCAGCCGTAACAGGGACAGCGTAATCCATGACATATTCCATTAGCTCCGTCGGACTTCAGCTCCAGGTCACCACAAGCCTGCAAAATCAGCAGAATACACTTGCGCTTTTAAACCAGCAGCTCGCCAGCGGCGTGCAGCATAGCGACCTGACGGGCTATACGCCTCCTCAGGCCCAAAGCTTGCTGAATTATCAGAGCATCATCACGCAAAGACAGGCTTATATTTCAGGCATGCAGAGCGTAAGCCCGCGCCTTTCGGTTTACGACAGCACGATGACAGATATCGAAAGCCTGACACAACAGGCATCCACTCTGGCAACACAAAACCAGACTTACGATGCCAATACAGCCTCGCAAATTCAGGCGCAGGCAAAGGCCTATCTTCAGCAGATGCAAGACGACCTGAACCAACAGGTTGGCGGTCGTTATATATATGCCGGCTCGCGTTACACGACGCAGCCGGTTACTGATCTTACGACGCTTGGCGCGCCAACGCTGCCTTTCACGCCAACCACATCACCGACTTTGACGGATTATGATACGGAATATAATCCGCCGACCACAACGACCGATGCCGCAGCCTATGCGCAAGATTCGGTGACGGTCGATAGCTCTTTCAGTGTGCAATATGGCGTTACCAGCAATTCGCCCGGTTTCCAGCAGGTAATTGCAGGTTTACGTTTGATCAATGCTGCAGCCTCGCAGAGTAATCCGAACACATTTAATACCGACATGATTGCGGCTGCGAAGTTGCTTAATCAGGGTCTGAGTGCCGTTCAAGGCGTGCATGCCGGTGTTGCGGGCAACATCAATATTCTCAAGCAGCAGACCGATCAGCAGAATTCGGACATAACCGCCCTGCAAAATCAGATCAGCGGTATTCAGAATGTCGATACCACCACCCTCGGCACCGAACTTACCCTTTTGCAGACGCAGCTGCAGGCATCTTATTCGTCGACTGCCACCATCATCCAAAACAGCATTCTCAAATATCTCTAATTGAGGCATGATGTCACACGAGTTTCCGCTCACATCAGGAAGGAGTCCTGTCATGAATACCGCCCCCACAAGCCCCGTCTCGCTCAGCTATGCCGCCGCTCTCCGTGGCGTAAAACCCCGCCGTCCCGGCGAAAATTTTACATATGCGGATGTCGCTTGCACGGATAGCGATCTCCTCACCTGCCTTGCCGCCAGCAATCCGGAAGGCCGTTTCTTCGGCCTCGTCGCCGACGATGCCGCGCGCACCAAAGCGGAAGAACAAGCCCGCCAGCGTGATGTTAAGAATGTGACTTTCGTTGCCGGCTCGCCGCGCAATCTTGCTGCACAGCTCGATGCCAATCCGAATTTGGTGCCGATCCTCGATTATCTCGTTTGCGATGAAAGCGTGACAGCTCTTGCGCCGCTTGAACGTAACGCCGTGTTCGCAATTGCCGAGAAAAACCTGAAACCAGGCGGTTTGTTCAATTATAAATATCGCGCCTATGACCGTGACGACGACGCTCTTCGTTTCGTCATTCGTGAATTTGCCCCGGAAATGGATGGCTCACAGGCTGTTGAATTTTTGGGTGAACTCAAGAAACTGGGCAGCGATTTTCTCGCTAAGCATTCCGATGTTGCAGCGAAGCTCGACGCCTGCATTGCGCAAAAAACGCCGGATGATTTCTTCTCAATTTACGAATCCGGTGAATCGCGCTCGGCGACTTTCAATACACTCGTTGCGCTCAATCCCCGCGGTATGATTTATGCCGGCGACAGTGACCTGCCTTCCAACTATCTGGAATTGTCGGTGCCGCCCCAAGCGCAAGATGTCATCCTGAAATGCCGGACCAATCCGCTTTATGAATCGGTTAAGGATTACGCGCTGAATCGCCCGGTCCGTTCCGACATCTGGTGCCGCGGTCCCGTTCCGCAAGCGACCGAAATTTCGGATCTGTTCGGCGGTTTCACTTATGGCATTACCCGTTCACGCGAAGATGTTCCTGCAAGCGTCACGGTGCAAGGCAAGACCATCGATCTTAGCAGCCAGCTTTACGTCAAGCTGGTCGATCTTCTGACATTGATGCCGGCAAGCGTAGGGGATTTCCTCGCTCACCCCGATGGCAAAGGTTATGCGCCGCTTGAAGTCGTAGGCGCCATGCAAATTCTCGTGGCACTCGGCATCGCCCAGCCAATGCGCGGCTTGCATGAAGTGACGAATATCTCGAGTGCGTCGCAACCGCGCCTTGTCGGCGGTTTCAACCAGCATCTCGATAAGACAGCCGTTACCGGTCGTCTTTGGTTAGCATCGCCTGTCGCTGGCGGCGCCATGTTGATCTCGGCGCGCGATGCGCTTGTAATGCAGGCGCTTGGTCGCGGAGGTCTTGTTAATTCGGTTTCGGCGCTTATGCCGGAATTGCAGCGTTTGGCCAAAAATCCGGCGCAGGCTGCGGCCGTCATGGATGTGGCAGAACCCACACCTGAGGTGGCACGCAGCATGATCGAGGATGTCGTCACGAAATCCCTCGTTCAATGGTACGCCTACGGCTTGCTCGAAGCCGCTTAAATAGCTTGTTTGGCATTCGCAATCCGGCGGGATATCATTCCTGTCGGATTTGAATCATGCCTGATATGACCAGCACCCAATCAATGTTCGACGCAGCTGTCGCCAAGCATCAAGCGGGCGATATCGGTGCTGCCGCACAACTATATCGCGCGATTATCGATATCGAGCCGGACAATGCCGAGGCCTTGCATATGCTCGGCATCATCGCGCAGCAGCGCCAAAATCCTGAACTTGCCCTACGGCTGATGGACGCGGCGCTGGCCAAAAATCCAAATCTTGCGCTGGCCTGGTGCAATCGCGCGACGATTTTGCGTGCGCTCAATCGCAGGGATGAAGCTTTGCAATCGGCGGAGAAAGCAATCGCGATTGATCCCACTATGGCCGATGGTTGGGATATGGCGGGATCCCTTTTGCGCGAACAAGACAAATTGCAGGAATCTCTCGCCCATCACGCGCGCGCCATAGAATTGCAGCCCGAGAATTTGCGCTATCGCAGCAATTATACGGTGCTTTTGCTAG
>DASTLS010000276.1:0-2263 GCA_035714725.1 Alphaproteobacteria bacterium
CCACGCTTTTCGCCAGCCTGATTTCGGTTGAAGAAATCTTCCGCGTTTCTCAACGCATCAACAGCACGATCTATCGCCCGGTTGAGATTTATACGGCCCTCGCCTTTTTCTTCCTGTTGGTCTGCTTGCCGATCAATTTGACGGCCGCCTATCTGAAAAAGCGCTACACGCGCGATTTGTCGGAGCGCTGATGCTGCAGGCACGCAACCTTTCTTTCAGCTATCCCGGCAAGTCGATCTTCCGGAATATCAACCTGTCGGTTAGGCCCGGTGGCATTACAGTTTTGATCGGCCCAAGCGGCACCGGTAAAACCACCCTGCTCCGCTGCCTAGCATTGCTGGAGCCGGCGCAAAGCGGCGAGATCCAGATCGACGATCAAAGCTTCCGCTATCCGCTGCAACCGGGGCAGCCTTTCACCCCGCCATGGCCGAAGCTGACGACCGTGTTTCAGCAGCTCTTCCTCTGGCCGCATATGACGCTGCGCGAGAATATTCTGCTGCCTGTCAGCCGCCGCGCCACCGGCAACACCAAAGACGAGCTTGATGCCCTGATCGAAGCGTTCGATATGCGCGAGTTCATCGATAATTATCCAAATGAAGCCTCACTCGGCCAGCGCCAGCGCGTGGCACTCGCCCGCGCCGTAATGCTTAATCCGCGCTATCTGCTGCTGGATGAAATCACATCAGCGCTCGATGTCGAACAGGTGGCGAAGATTTTGAGCTACTTGAAAGGCCTGCACGGCAAGGATACCGGCATCTTCATCATCACTCATGCGCTCGGCTTCGCGCGCCACGCAGCCGACAATGTGATCTTCATGGCGAATGGCGAAGTGGTCGAAAGCGGCGGCCCGGATATCCTGAAAGCCCCTAAAACCGAGCGTTTACACCAATTTATGTCAGTAATTGCAGCCGCTTCCTAGGAATAGCTTGCAATTCCGAGGCGTATTCCCTAGAAGAAACCCGGTTTTCATAAGGATTAAGGCCATGAAAGAGAATACACACCCCGATTATCACGAAATTACAGTCGTCATGACCGACGGCTCGCAATTCGTCACGCGCAGCACCTACGGCAAAACCGGCGACAAGCTGCATCTCGACATCGACCCGAAGACGCATCCGGCATGGACCGGCACGCATCGCCTCGTCAATCGCGGCGGTCAGTTGGAGAAATTCAACAAGCGTTTCAGCGGTCTCTCCGGCAAGAAGGGCGAAGCTGCTGCAGCCGAAGCTCCTGCTGCCGAAGGCAAGGACAAGATCAAGCTGACGACAACAGCGTCGAGCGCGAAGAAGAAAGCCTAAGCTTTTTTGTCAGCACAAAATTAAACGGCCCGCACTGCGGGCCGTTTTTATTTCTACTCTCGGATTAGATTTTAGGCTGCGCCGCCGACGCTGATAACGGCCGGGCCGCTCAACATGCCGAAGTTCGGCACTTCGCCAGCTTCAAGCTTCGTACGCACCATCGCATCAAGGCGAAGGATACGTGCATAAAGCGCATGGCTACGCTGCAAAAGGCTACGGAGGCCCGGAGGCAGCTCGGCCACATCGGGACCGCTTTCATTGTTGCATTCGTCGCTGGTCGCCAGCGCATATTGCGGCGCTGCAAACTGTTCCGGCGAAATTTCGCCAGCCAGCAAAGCCTTCATGGCCAAAAGCCAGGTCATAACCTGAATAAGACGGGCGGAAACGCGTGTGTGCTGGTATCCCACCTGCAGGCAACGCGAAAGATCGTATTCGCGGCGATCTGCCTGTTCGTGATACGCAATGTAATTGCGGACTTCGAGCGTCAAAGCGACGCCTTCATCGAAGGTCCGGTCAAGCAAAGTCGTGGCTTTATTCATAAGCGTTCTCCTTTTCCCCACCTCCTTCGATACACGTGTATCGTTAAAAACCCGTATACCAACGCTTAACAACGCATTAATTGGCGTTGCCGGACGTTAAAAGTGCCGCTATCTTCGCGCCTGCTTTGGTTAGTTTTTATTAACCAAGCGTCGATTGGGGCGTAGCCAAGCGGTAAGGCAGCGGATTTTGATTCCGCCATTCGGAGGTTCGATCCCTCCCGCCCCAACCAATTTATCTTTTAAATGTGGTTCGCGCCGAACAGCGCCAAGACCGAAATGAGGCTCAAAATTGCGAGCCCCAATATCTGCGTCAAAATAAGCAATAAGCCGTCATGCTCCAGATAGGCGAGCGCTATGAGCACCGTAATCGCTGCGGCCGGAACATTCGCAAGAGGCAGCGGCGCAAGAAGCGAAATCAGACAGATT
>DASTLS010000277.1:0-12583 GCA_035714725.1 Alphaproteobacteria bacterium
ACGCTACTCATGCTGGTGCAGCCAGACGGCCCCACCTGTCATCTCGGCACGCAATCCTGTTTTGGTGATGAAGGCATCGCGAGCCTGTCCGATCTCGCCGATTTGGCAGCGACAATCCATATGCGCCGCTTACTCCCCGAAGCGCAGAGCTATACCGCCAAACTGTTTGAAGACGGCGTCACGCGCATTGCGCAGAAAGTTGGCGAGGAAGGCGTTGAAACCGCGCTTGCCGCTGCGACTAAGAGCCCGACGCTTACCAACGAAGCCGCTGATCTGATCTATCACCTACTCGTGCTGCTCGAAGCTTGCGAGACGGATTGGATGGATGTGATCAAGGTCCTGCACGAACGCGCGCAGGCCAAGAAGAAAAAATGAGCAGCGCCATGAATTACGAAACGCAATTCGCTGCTTTTTTTGATCAAGCCGCCGATGTCGCGCGCGATGTCACGCTGAAATATTTCCGTCAGAATATTCCTGTCGATGACAAAGCCGATAAATCGCCCGTCACGCAAGCCGACCGCGAGATCGAGCAACGCCTCCGCGAACTCATCAAGAAAACATTCCCCACCCACGGCATCATCGGCGAAGAGTTCGGCAAGGAAAATGAGAGTGCCGAATTCGTCTGGGTCATCGATCCGATTGACGGCACAAAATCATTCATAACTGGCCGCCCCCTCTTCGGCACCATCATCGGCCTCATGCATAACGGCAAGCCCGCCGTCGGCCTCATCGATCAGGGCTATACGAAAGAACGTTGGTTCGGCATCACGGGCCAATTCGCGAAGCACAATGGTAAGCCAATCAAAATCGCGCCGCCGCGAAAGCTTGATCAGGCGCGGCTCTATACCGGCTCGATTTCGATGTTCGATGATGAGAATTTTGAAAACTACCTCGCACTATGTCGCGCAGCCAAACTCACGCAATACAGCACCGACTGTTACGCGTATGGTCTCCTCGCGATGGGATGGGCCGATATTGTCGTCGAACAAAAACTCGGCCTCTATGATGTCGCAGGGGTCGTGCCGATCATCACGGGCGCCGGTGGCGTGATGACGGATTGGGATGGCAACGCGATTGACGCGAGCTTTAAGGGCAAAGCCGTAGCTGCCAGCAGCAAGGAATTGGCTGGTGAGGCCCTCGCCCTCCTCAAGCGCTAAAAAACGCCTTTAAAACCAATATTAACGGCTGAATACGCCTCTTCATAATTGGCTCAAAACCCGCGTATTTTTATGTCGCGTCGGACTCTACCTAGCAATAAAAAACCGGTTTTTTCCGCACCTGCGAGATAGCAGCGGCACCCGCAATATTGCACCTGCAAAGCTACTTTGAAATCAGTGCGCTGCACACAGGCCAATCCTAACTGATCTTCAAACGCTCTCGCATACAATGTGTTTGCAAGGGATTTCCTTGCGTCACTAGGGAGGAACTAAATGGGTAAGATCAATCTGTTCACACTGCTGACGGCAGTTGTCGTCCAACTCGTCGTCGGATATTTATGGTTCGGCTCGCACTTGTTTGGCGGCGTCATGGCGACGGCGGGTGGTCACGGAATTGACTTCCTGCAAACCGACATTATCTCGTTGCTGTTCGTCGTGCTGTCGAGCTACGGCATCACTCACATGCTTGGCCTTGCCGGCACTGTGAAAGATACCGGTACAGCTCTCAAGAACGGCCTGACGGTCGGTGGTTTCGTAATCGGCTTCCCGATTGTGATGCTGCTCAACCTGATGGGCATCAGCCATATCGCTCTCTTGGTCATCTTCACGTACCTTGTGGTCGTGACGACCGTGACGAGCATTGTTACGCTGAAGATTAAAGCCTAACAGGCAGAAGCTGAATATGGGCGGGGGCCGAAAGGCCCCCGTCTTTTTTGTGCCCAAAATTTTGGAAAGCCTGGTGCCCCAGGAGGGACTTGAACCCCCACATCGTTGCCGATAGTAGATTTTGAGTCTACCGCGTCTACCAATTCCACCACTGGGGCGATGGACGTTAGGGCGGCGATAATAGCGTGCGCCGCGAGTGCGTCAATCGGTCATTAGGCGCTTATCTTTACTTCTTCTGCCGTCTCACTTCATACAGCGCGACTGCCGCTGCGTTGGAAACATTGAGGCTGCCGACGGGGCCACCAGTTGGAAGTCTTGCCAATTGATCGCATTTCTTGCGCGTGAGCTGGCGGAGGCCCTCGCCTTCCGCGCCCAACACCAGAACGGTGCGACCGGAGAGATCAGTATCGTTCAAATCCTTATCGCCTTCTTCGGCGAGACCGACGCGCCAGTAGCCCGCTTCCTGCAATTCATCCAGCGCACGCGCGAGATTGACGACATGCACTTGCGGCACATGCTCGAGAGCGCCTGAGGCCGATTTTGCCTGAACGCCGGTCATCGCCGGCGCGTTGCGCTCGGTCATGATCACGGCACCGGCGCCAAACGCGGCGGCGGAGCGCAAGATGGCACCGACATTATGCGGATCGGTTACCTGGTCCAACATGAGAACGAGATCTGGCGGATTATCGCCACCGATCACTTCATGCAATTGCGGTTCATGCAAAGGAGCAACTTCAAGCACGATGCCCTGATGCACACTGCCGGGCGGCGTGAGGCGATCCAGCTCATGACGCTCAACCTTCTTCGCATCGGGGCGTTTGAGGAGAAGTTCATCACGTGCTTCGGTGAGGCTGTCTTCAAAAGCAGCGCGGCCACCTTCGGTAAGCCAAAGTCGGATGCAACGGCGCTTCGGGTTCAGCCATGCGGCGCGGGCGGCATGCAGACCCCAGATCAAAACACCTTCGCGTTGGGCGCGGTCATCCCGGAATTCACGATTTTCCTTCCGCGGGCGATCATGCTGCTTCGGGCGCGCATCGCTCTTCGGCTTATCGAAACGGGGTTTATCAAAGCGCGGCTTGTCGAACTTCTTGCCGAAGGACGGCTTGCCAAAAGCGGGTTTGCCAAATGGTTTGCCGGGGCGCTTATCGGCATCTTTGCCGAAAGACTTGCCGAAAGCTTTGGCCGGGCGTGCGTCCGAACGTTCGCCGGCACGCTCATTTGAGCGCTTATCCGCATGCGATTTGCCAAAAGGGCGATTCCGTGAAGGCTTTCCGCCGGGGCCGGAACGTTTGCCATAGGGGGTGCGTTGTCCATGTTTCATGCTGCTCTCATAGCTGGATTGACAAGATCACGCAAATTCCGCTACCTCACCCCTCGCATTACAGGCCGGACAGGTGGCCGAGTGGTTAATGGCAGCAGACTGTAAATCTGCCCTCTCACGAGTACGAAGGTTCGAATCCTTCCCTGTCCACCATTAAACAACCCGGCTTTAGCCGGGTTTTTAATATGCGCGGTGAACATATCCTTTCCATACAAACAGCCTCAAAACGGCAATCTTTCAAACATAAATTTGCCTTCATCCCAGCCTTAGATAGGGTAGGTTTACTCGGTCTAGGTCTTTAGGAGGCTTTATGAAGAAACTGGCTCTCGCGATACTCGCCCTCAGCATCGCCATGCTGCCTGCGGCTCCCGCCCATGCCTATTGGGGCCATGGCGGCCCGCGCTACTCCTTTAACTTCGGCTATTACGGCGGAGGCCCGGCCTACTATCCGTACCCGGCTTACTATGCGCCTTATTATTATGCGCCGCCGCCGACGGTCGTCTACACGCCGCCACCAACCGTTGTGTATTCGCAACCTGCACAGCAGGTCGTCGTTCAGCAACCGGCGCCGGCAAGCGTTGTCGGCAATCAGACATCGCCCGATTTCACCGGTCCTAACGGCGAGCAATGCCGCGAATACCAATCCGGCGCTACGCACGGCACAGCCTGCCTGCAGCCCGACGGCACCTGGCGGATCGTTCAGTAAAGTTTTGATTTGAAGAAATGAGGTGCGCGGCTCGGCTGCGCACCTTTTCTTTTAGCTGCGCACCAGCGGCTTATACTTGATGCGGTGCGGTTGGTCGGCATCGGCGCCAAGACGGCGTTTGCGGTCGACCTCGTAATCCTGATAATTGCCTTCGAACCAGACGACGTTGCTGTCGCCTTCGAACGCAAGAATGTGCGTGGCGATACGATCCATAAACCAGCGATCGTGGGTGATGACGACAACGCAGCCCGGGAATTTGATCAACGCATCTTCCAGCGCGCGGAGCGTATCGACGTCCAAATCGTTGCTCGGCTCGTCGAGCAGCAGGACGTTGGCGCCTGATTTCAGCATCTTCGCCATATGCACGCGGTTTCGTTCACCGCCTGAGAGGATGCCGAGTTTCTTCTGCTGATCGGGACCCTTGAAACCAAATGCGCCGACATAGGCGCGGCTCGGCATCGTGCCTTTACCGAGATTGATGACATCGAGGCCGTCTGAGATTTCTTCCCACACCGTCTTCTTGTCATCGAGGCTGTCGCGGCTTTGATCGACATAACCGAGCGTAACGGTTTCACCGATCTTTATGGTACCGCCATCCGGCTTTTCCTTGCCGGTGATCATCTTGAAGAGCGTCGTCTTACCGGCGCCGTTCGGGCCGATGATGCCAACGATGCCGCCCGGCGGCAGCTTAAACGACAGATCATCGATCAAGAGACGATTGCCATAGGCCTTCCGGATATGATCGCCATCGATAACGGTGTTACCCAGACGCGGCGGCGCCGGAATGATGATCTGCGCCTGCCCGATTTCGGCATTGCCGCCCTGCGCGACCAGCTCTTCGAACGCAGTAACACGCGCCTTGCTCTTGGCATGGCGGGCTTTCGGCGACTGGCGAATCCATTCCAATTCGCGAGCAATCGTGCGCTGGCGACCAGTTTCTTCGCGCGCTTCCTGCTCAAGCCGCTTTTCTTTCTGCTCGAGCCACGAGGTATAATTGCCTTCGTAAGGAATGCCCTTGGCGCGATCGAGCTCCAAAATCCAGCCGGTGACATTGTCGAGGAAGTAACGGTCGTGGGTGACCATAACGACAGCGCCCTTATATTCCGCCAAATGCTGCTGGAGCCACGCGATGGATTCCGCATCCAAATGGTTGGTCGGTTCGTCGAGCAAAAGCAAATCGGGCTTTTGCAGGAGAAGTCGGCACAGTGCCACGCGGCGGCGCTCACCGCCCGAAAGATTGGTCACATCAGAATCCGCCGGCGGGCAACGAAGAGCATCGAGCGCGACTTCAATTGTGCGGCTCAGATCCCATGCATCGGCAGCATCGATCTTTTCCTGCAACGCTGCCTGTTCATCGATCAGCTTCTGCATCTCGTCAGGATCGGTCACTTCGCCGAGCTTATTGCTGACTTCTTCAAAGCGGTCGAGCAGACCTTTGGTTTCGGCAAGACCGGCGAGCACGTTTTGCTCAACCGTCAATTTCGGATCGAGATGCGGTTCCTGCGGCAGATAGCCAACGGTTGCACCTTCGGCAACCCACGCCTCACCGGCCCAATCGGTATCGAGCCCCGCCATGATTTTGAGGAGCGTCGATTTACCCGCACCGTTCGGGCCGAGCACGCCGATCTTGGCGCCCGGATAAAACGACAACCAAACGTCATCCAGCACCTTCTTGCCGCCGGGCCAGGCCTTTGAAAGACCCTTCATGACATAGACATATTGATAGGAGGCCATCTTAAACTCGCTTTTTATTTGTTGTTGTCAGAAGGAACGCCGGCAATCGTCATCCAATAAACCTGCGCAAACGGTTTGATAATGTCTTTCCAGTTCTGAACGACGCCCTGCACTATCAAAACGAGAACAACGGCGCAGACAATCCAGAGCGTTTTGGAAATCGTGGCATCATGCTGGATAAATTTGCGCCACAAAACCATCGCGGCAGCAAATCCCGGAATTGCAACAACCCCACCTCCGAAACCGAACGCCATCATCGTGGCTGCTCCGCCGGCATCTGCCTGCGACATCCGGCCCAGTTTGAGATTAAGCAAAATCAGGCCAAGAAACGCTAGATGAACGAGAACCAGAACGCCCACATACCAAAGAAGCATTTTCATGCCCTCTTCTATCAGGCAGGGCACCTGCATTCAATGAGGAGTTCGGCAGCTGAAAAGAGCGGTTTTGAAAGCAAAAGCTTATGCTTGATGGGGGATGCCGTCACGCGCTAGAAAGGCGGCCTTCCGGCTCATACACGTCCCTTTCGTCTAGAGGCCTAGGACGCGGCCCTCTCAAGGCTGCAACACGGGTTCGAATCCCGTAAGGGACGCCACCGGACTTAAGTTATTCGCGATAAAACGCCAGGGAGAAGTCATTAGCTATGTCGATAATTTTAACTGAAAGCCGTGCTGTTGAACTTCTCACACACCACTGCAATCCCAAAATGTATCCTACGCATGAAGAAATGCTGCGCGCTTTGACCGATACGACTGAGCGCGAAATAATCGTTTCGTTGCGAAACTTCCTGGGCAAACTTATCGACGACGATTCCATGCCCGCACCGCAAAAAGTCAAAAAATATTTTAATCTTTCCATCAGCAATGAAGAAAACGCCGAAATGTTTATCGACGAAATTTATTGCACGATTTCCGAATATCTTTTTGCCGATGAAGAGTGATGCATGACGAGAGTCAAAGTTGCCGGATTCAGTGTTTCACTTGATGGCTTCGGGGCTGGCGCCAATCAAAGCCTCGATAACCCACTCGGTGTACGCGGCCCTGAAATGTTTCAGTGGTTTTTCCCAACGCAGACTTTTCGTGCGATGCAGGGAAAAGCAGACGGCGAAACCGGCATCGATGACAAATTCGCCAAACGTGCGATGGACGGTTTCGGCGCCTTCATCCTTGGCCGCAATATGTTCGGGCCTGTTCGCGGAAAATGGCCGGACGATCAATGGAAAGGCTGGTGGGGTGACAACCCGCCTTATCATGCACCGACTTTCATTCTCACGCATTATCCGCGCCCGTCCATCGAGATGCAGGGCGGCACAACATTTCACTTTGTCACCGGCGGTATTGAAGATGCGCTGCAACAGGCGCGCGAAGCAGCAGGCACAAAAGATATTAAAATCGGTGGCGGCGTCGAGACGGTGCGGCAATATATTCAGGCAGGCCACGTGGATGAAATTCACCTGGCTTTTGCTCCCGTTGCACTCGGGCAAGGAGAAGCCCTCTTTACCGGCCTCGACCTTCACGCTCTAGGATATAAAACAGTCGAACATGTTGCGACAGAACGCGCCACGCATATTGTGCTGGCGAAGTAGAACTGGAGCGCAGCCCTCAAAGAACACCATAATCTGAGAAAGCTAATGCAAACTATTTTCGGCATTTCATCTAATTATTGGTCTATTGGGGGATTGGTTGCGGACATTCTCGGAGTTGGCCTCCTCACCTATGATCTCATCAAAGTGCAACGGCAATTGCGCAACCAGTCATACGATAATCTGACGGCATTTGAAGATATTGCAAACAGTCATGGCGGTGTTGGTGAGTGGATACAAAAGATTAGAAAAAATGCTCGCTGGGTACGTTCAGAAGAATATGAAGATTGGCTCATTCAAGACGAAGCATCTTTCAACACCGAGCAGTGTGTGGAAGGAATAAAAGACGTTTCAAAGTGTCTAAACAATTTGGCAGCGAATTTAGGAGAAATTATTGCTTTACTTAACAATCAAATGAAATCCAACCATGAGGCCGCGACCAACTCTCTAATTTATAGTCATTTTGGCATAATCCTAATTATCGTCGGTTTTATTGGCCAAGTTATGGGAAACTATCCTATGCCGACTCCCTAAGAAATTTCTTGATCTGAACTCACCCTCAACGGCATTTATTAACCATAACAAACCGTGGCTTTCTGCCAGTTTTTACTGCGTATTGACCCATCCAATACTGCATGTAATACAAAATGCACTTCAATTTTCTAAGGGAGAGTATCGATGCGTACAGTAATGCTGGCTTGGGCTGCCGTTTGCGCCCTCATGATTGCAGTGCCTGCAAGCGCCGCAACGATCAACATGACCATCGACACTGTCGACCAGGTCAATGGTTATGACATCACCCTCACCGGTTTGACGACCGACGGCAGCAATGTTGCCCAATCGCTCGTCAGTGGCACGATCACCGGCTTCGGCTCTTACTCGTACCTCACCGGCGCTCTGACCCTCACCGCTCCGAACACCATTGGCGGTTTTGCTTATGACAACGTTGTGACCTCGACGTCGCCGTTCTTCAGCAACACAGGCAGCAGCGGCATCGTTCTGTTCGATGCTCTCGGCAACACCTACCTGAACCCTTACAACCTGAGCGGCACGCTCTACAGCAGCATCGAAGCTGTTGGTGGCGGCTCCAGCAACCCAGGCGACCTGATCAACGTCGCAACCTTCGACACCCCGCTGCCGGCATCCATGCCGCTCTTCGTAGCTGGTCTCGCTGCGTTCGGCATCTATGGCGCTCGTCGCAAGAAAGCTGCAATCGCCGCTTAATAGATAGACCGTATCGAATAACCAAAAGCCGCCCTTCTAGGGCGGCTTTTGTGTTTCTAGGCTATGCGCGTTCGGGTTTTCGGCTTGCCTCTTCGATGTGGCGCTTCAATTCAATAACCGCTTCCTCGGAAAGCTGCTCTGCCGCCACCATGATGTTATTCGCGCTCTTTGTGGCGCGTATCAGCTCATCCAACTTTGCCTGAAGTGCGATACCCTCCCTGTTCTGTGTGTTTTGAATCAGAAACACCATGAGGAAAGTCACGATTGTCGTGCCGGTATTGATGATGAGCTGCCACGTATCCGAATAATGAAAAAACGGCCCGCTTACAGCCCAGAGCACAATCACGATGCAGCAGATCACAAAAGTGATGGGTCGCCCCGTCGCACGCGCGACGCTGTTGGCGATACGGGCAAAGAACGGCAATTGGGCATTGCTAACAGTTGCCGTGGGATGTGATTTTTGCATTAAACCGGGAATTGCGTTTGTCATATGGCTCACCTGCTGTTTCTTTATCCATTTCGTATGGGAATGGCATAAAGAGTCCGCAATGAAACCCCGCATTTCTTATAGCTTTTATGAAAGTGTGCAGTGCAGCTTCACCAGATTTTAACAGCCACCGCCTAGACAAGTTCCTGCCTTCAAGATACCTTTTCCGCCCCACCCCCGATCAGGATCTCACCATGTTCAAACATCTCCAAAGCGCCGCCTTGGTTGCCGCTGCCACCCTCGCTTGCATTCCCGCCACAGCTTCCGCCATGCAGCCTCCCGCTGGCCATGACTGGAGCGGCCCTTATCTCGGCGCGCATCTTGGTTTGTCTTTCGCCCAGTTCGATCATGACAGCAGCCGCACCTCGCCAAGCGGCAATGCCGTCTCCGGCGATCTCGGCGGCATGCTCGGCTACAATTTCCAGAGCGGCCCGCACGTGTTCGGCATCGAAGCCGACGGCACCTATATGGGCCTCAACAATGATCTGGTGAATTTCGGCACATCGCACTTCAGCGAAGATTTCCAATCGACCATCCGCGGCCGGTATGGCTATGCGCTCGGCGCTTGGTTGCCTTATTTGACCGCCGGTATCGCTTTCACGGAAACGACGGCGAAGCTGGATGGCTCAGGCTCCTCAAGTGCACTCGCAACCGGTTTCGCCGGCGGCGTTGGCACCGACGTTTCGTTCGGTGGCAACTGGTCTGGCCGCGCCGAATTCCTCGTCACTACCGTTCCGCAAACCACATATACGTTGGGCGGAACGCCGATGAGCCTCGAATCCACCAATGAGGTCTTCCGCATTGGCGTGGCATATCATTTCGGTGATTTGCTGAAGTAAGGTGAGATTTCTACTTGGCTTTGAAGAGCAGGTAGATTCCGTAAATTACGATCATCATAGATAGGGTCTCCGGCATCCGGCCCCAGGCGAAAACGCCTGGAGCGGATGTAATGAGGTTTAGTCGGCTGTCAGGTGAGATCGGGATCCATCATGCCCTCCCTTACTTCAGGCCGCCGGAAACGCGGATGCTTTCACCCGTGATCCAACGTGCATCGTCAGAGGCCAAGAACACCGCCGCGAGCGCGATATCTTCCGGATTACCGGTGCGACCGAGCGGCGTTGAGCCGATCGTATGCTTCTCCATATCGCTGCCGATGATCTGGCTCTTCTCCGTGCCTTCGGTTTGAGTGAGGCCCGGGTTGATCGAGTTCACACGAACATTCTTCGGGCCAAGTTCGACCGCCAGAATGCGCGTGATCGAGTCCACTGCCGCTTTGGTCGATGAGTAGACGGATGATCCCGCCATCGCATTCGAGCTGACGACGGAGCTGATATTGATCACGCTACCGCCCTTCTCACCGAAATGCTTCACCGCCTGTTGCGTCGTGAGAAGCGTACCCAAGACGTTGATATTGTATTGGCGATGGAATTCATCTTCGGTGATTTCTTCCAGCGGCTGGAAAAGATAGACGCCGGCGTTGTTCACCAGCACATCCAGCTTGCCGTACGCTTTCTTGGTTTCATCGAAGAGGCGCTTGACGTCTGCTGCCTTCGATGTGTCGGCGTGGACCGCGATGGCCTTGCCGCCTTTGGTTGTGATTTCCTTCACAACCTTCTCAGCCCCTTCTTTGCTGCTGGCGTAATTGACGACGACGGAGGCGCCGGCGGCTGCGAGAGCCTTGGCGATACCGGCTCCAATGCCCTTGGATGCGCCGGTGACGATGGCTGTTTTGCCGTTGAGGTTTGACATGATTCTGCTCCTTTTTTGAGGTTTGGGCCCGGAAGCCCTTGATCTTGTTCTATAGTTCACGTTTTATGAACTATATAGTCCAAGATATACGAACTATTGTACTATTGTCAAGCCTGTGGTATAACAAAGTTATGAAACCGCTCTACCACCCATCCGCGAATGACATTACGGTCGAAGGCATTCTGTATGCCTTTGCTGATCCGGTGCGCGTGCGCATCTATGCCGACATCGCGAAATCGGAATGTCCGCAGATTTGCTCAGCCTTTCTCGCCGTCGGCGAGAAGCCGATGCCGAAATCTACCCTTTCCCAGCATTTCAAGATTTTGCGCGAGGCCGGCCTTATTCGCAGCGAACGCAGGGGCGTTGAGCTGCATAACGTCACGCGCTGCGCCGAACTGAAAGAACGTTTTGGCCCCCTCGTCGCCAATATCATCGAGGCCTATAGCCAGCAGCACAAAAAGGCCAAAGCGAAGAAGCGCTAAGACAACCCTATAGTAATTTTACGCCATGCTTTCTAAGTCCTGATGGTAGGAACTTGGAAACGGGGAATAGCCATGATCAAATCTGTTGTACTGCTTTCGCGCCTTTTCATGATCGGCGGCGTGATGTTCGCCATGAGTGGCTGCATGACCGACAATGTCCGCACATATCAGGACACAACCAATGCGGGCCCCGTGAACAACAGCAATATCCAACAAGCCCGCCCGAGCTACAGCAACAACGGCGTGTTCGATGATAACGGCGTCGCCCCTGTTCCCAACAACGGCAGCCAGAATTTCGGTCGTCGCTGGTAATTTGCACACGCCTGTAACGCGCGACGCAACATTTCTTTTACGCTTGGTATTTAAAAATTCTCCATCGCCTTAAATGCGCAAATGGAGAATGCGATGGCCGTCAATCTGGATATGAACGTCATGGTCGTGGACGATTACAAGACCATGCTTCGCATCATCGAAAATCTTTTGCGCCAGCTCGGTTTCAAAAACATCGTGCAAGCGACCGATGGCACAACAGCCCTGCAAGGCTTGAAGGATGGCGATTTCGGCCTCGTGATCTCCGACTGGAATATGGTGCCTGTGACGGGCCTGCAGCTGCTTCAGCAAGTGCGCGCCGATGCCAAGCTGCAGAAACTACCTTTCATTATGGTGACGGCTGAAAGCAAAACGGAAAATGTCGTTGCCGCCAAGCAGGCCGGCGTAAACAACTACATCGTAAAGCCGTTCAATGCTGAAACATTGAAGCAGAAAATATCTGCTGTTTTAGGAGCTTTTTAAGCCATGCTGCAACCATCCGCCAAAATTGTTCAAGCCTCGATCGAGGATTTAGCGAAAATAATCGCTCGCGCCCGCCGGGAAGTCGCTGCGCTCAAGCCCGACAATATAAAATTCGATCATATCATGCCATCGCATGATGAGCTGGATGCCGTCGTCCTCGCGACCGAAGAAGCGACCAACAAAATCATGGACGAGTGCGAGGCCATCACGGCGCTCACAACGTCATGCTCGCCTGAAACAGCGCAAGCCCTGACTGCATCCATCACGCGTATTTTCGAGGCGTGTAATTTTCAGGATATCACCGGCCAGCGCATCACGAAGGTCGTGAACGCGCTTAAGCAGATCGATTATAAGATTGATGCGATGCTGAGGGCGCTGGGCGAGGAAGCGATGGCTTCGAGCGCATCCGTTCCCTCAACCACGAGCCTGCTCAATGGCCCGCAATTGCCGAAACATGCCCCCACGCAGGCCGAGATCGATCAGATGTTCGGTGAAGCTTGCGGCATCGAAAGCTAGGCGCGCATCGCTTCTTTCTGCGCGAGGCGATAACAGCCGCGCTCGCCTTCCGATTGACGTAACCGTTCCGTAAGTCCCAACACGCTTTCAGCGCCGCCGAGGAACAACGCACCGTCCGGTGCCAGGCTTGCGGCGAGCCCGTCCAGCACGCGCGTTTTTGTCGGCGCATC
>DASTLS010000278.1:0-1702 GCA_035714725.1 Alphaproteobacteria bacterium
CGCTTCCGGCTCGCCTGCATAGATCACCCAGCGACGCTGACGCACGCCCTGCTCGGTTTTGCGTTCGTGATAATAGCGATTGCCGAATTCATCGCGCCCCACTTCAACGCCGCACAATGCGGTTTGCACCAGGGTGCCAAGTTGCGAGAGGCGACGGATGAGAGAAAAGTTGTCCATGGGAACTTCAGGAATCAAAAGCAGATGACTGATGGTTATAAATGTCGGCCACGCGATGTCCAGTAAACTGAGCATTTTTTCTGCTGATCTGCCGCATGAAGGCTGTGAGACAGGCCTTTGGCCCTGTTAGTAACTTTCCCTTCCAACCCACCATATTTTGTGTCATTAGTATGCGCATCCACATTATATTGTGGATAACTTCTGTTCTGAAAGCCGGGCCTCATGTCCAACCACATGAAAAAGCATGGGTTTTTACTCGATGTGCCGCGCCTCTTCACGCGCGAGGGAACAGACGCCTATCACGATATCCATTTCCGCCCGCAGCAAGACATTTGCGACGAAGCCCTGCCCGCGCTGGAAAGCCCGGATGGCTGGAGCGCCGAAGCATCGGAGCTTTTGGCCGAACAGGCTGCATCCACGATTCCCGCATCTCTGAAAGCCATCGAAGAAAACACGACCCCATCCTGGCTATGGCGTCATGTGGGCGAAGGCAAAGGCACCTCACGCGAAAATTCAGTGCAGCAGATTTTCAATCGCATCGCCGGCGCCGCGACTTACAACGCATGGAAGCAAAGCCTATTTTCCAGCGAAAGCGGCGCGCAGAATTTTTATGACGAAGTTCGCTATGCGCTTTCCACACGCTTGATCGCGATTGAACCATTAGTACTCGCCAATCTCGGCCTCAATTGGGCCTATGGTATCAAGCGTCCACTGGTTGAAGCAAAAACGAAGACCGAAGCGATTGTCGATATTCCAAACACGACAATCGATGCCGTTATCGGCGGTAATCTCAACAAAGATGCGCGCGGCAAGTGGCAGAAGACACTCAGCGCTAAGTCCGGCACGCCGGTGACGCTGCGTTTCTCCGATGTTGCATCGGAGTGGGGTGTGGCTTCCGTTGGGACGCCGGTCATGCTCGATCTTATGGCGTTCCGTCATAATGACGGTGCGGTGAATATCGCAGCCCTACGCCATGCCGTGCGCCTGACCGTTATGCTGATGGATTTGCAGGATGATGCGGCGCAGCCGCTTCGTCTCGGCTTCAGCAATCTGGCTCCGCTTCTCGCCGCGCTCACGATTGCCTATGACAGCGAAGCTGGCCGCACAATGGCGGCAGCGCTTTCCGCCGTCATCACAGCTGAGGCTTACATCACATCTGCCGATCTCGCCCGCCTGCGTGGACTGGGCGCGAGCTACACACAAAACCGCGAAGCCATTTTGCGTTCGCTCCGCAACCATCGCCGTGCCGCCTATGGCGATCACAATGATTACGAAAAAATTTCGGTACTGCCTGTGCCGCTTGGCCTTGAAAAGTGCCCGGATCTTGCTCTTGCCGCAGCTGCCCAGCGCGCATGGGATGATGCCCTCGACCTCGTCCGCCAACATGGCCTTCGCGCAACGCAAGTAACGGCGATTGTTGCCTCTCCCGCTTTGGCCCTTTTTGCTCGCAGCGCTACACAAGGTATCGAGCCGCTCTCGACGCTCGTAACGCTGCAACAAAGCGATGAAGATGCGTTCAGCCGCG
>DASTLS010000279.1:0-6400 GCA_035714725.1 Alphaproteobacteria bacterium
CTTTTCAGGCAAGCCAGCACGGATTCCCTCACCGGCATCAACAACCGACGCTATTTCATGACGCAAGCCGAACAGGAACTCCGGCGTTCCCGCCGTTTCGCGCGTGACATGTCGGTGATGATGATCGACATCGATTACTTCAAGAAAATTAACGACACGCACGGCCACGCAGTGGGTGACGCCATTTTGCAAGGCGTCGTAAAGCTCTCGCTCGAAAGCTTGCGTCAGTCGGATTCTATCGGTCGTTTGGGCGGCGAAGAATTTGCAGTGATCTTGCCCGAAACCGGCCTTGCTGCCGCAACGGATGCGGCCGAACGTCTGCGCCAACATATTGCCGAGCGTCCGATTGTTGCCGAGCGCGAAGCCATTCCCTGCACCGTAAGTGTCGGCGTCGCGCAGATGACAGGCAAGGATGGCTCCATCGATGCCCTACTCAACCGCGCCGACGAAGCGCTCTATCGCGCCAAAAAAGGCGGCCGCAATAAGGTCGAAACAGCAGAATGAGTTCTCAATCCACTCTCCGCGCCATCTTTATCGCGCTGGCCGGTTTTACCTGTTGGGTAATCGGCGACAGTTTTCTGAAGCTCGCGGGCGAATTGCTGCACGCCAAATACCAGGTGATGCTGCTGGGCGGTTTCGGCGGCATGCTCTCGATCGGCGGCATGGCGGCTGTGCGCGGCAAGCTTTCGACCTTGCGCGTTCACAAGCCTAAAACGTTAGCGTTGCTCGGTTTCCTGTTTCTCGCCAATTACGGCGTATGGTTGACGGCGCTGAGCCGCCTGCCGCTTGCTAATTTCTATGCGGTTATATTTTTGGCGCCCACAACAGCATCCTTGTTTGCTGCTTGGATCCTGAAAGAACAACTCACGATACCGAAGTTGCTGGCGACTATTGCAGGGTTTATCGGCGTCGTCATTGCGGTCGATCCAACCAATACGCTTAGCGAGAGGCAAAACTGGGTTGGATACGGCATCGCCTTTATCGGCATGTTTGTAGCTGTCGCACAGATGCTGGTGTTGCGCATCGTCGGCACCAAAGAAACGCGCGAGGCGACGGCCTTCTATCCTCGTTTCGCCGCCATCGGTACTGCACTTATATGTATCATCCTGTTCGGCTGGGAACCGATGTCGGCCCAAGCCATTATCTTCTCGTTGCTCACTGGCGCTATCGGCGGCATCGGTTGGATGTTTATCGCGCAAGCCTATCAGCTTGCGCCGGCCGCGACGGTCGCACCTTTTATGTATTCGGAAATTATCAGCGGCGGTTTGATCGGTTATTTCGTCTGGCATGATGTGCCGTCGATGCATTTGTTGATGGGCGCTGCCATCATCATCGCGTCGGGCTTCTATATAATGACACATGCCGCACGTGCCGAGCGCCGTGCGAAGATCATTGTCGATACGCCTTAAGACGGAGGGGTAGGCGTTTTCGGGAGAAACTTGCCGAGAAGCGCGCGCGGTATTGCAGCCGTTTTTTCCCACAATTGCTCTGGCGTCACATTCTTCCAAAGCCGCTCGTGAAGATAATAGAGCGGCACCTTGGTGAACAATTCCGTTCCGGCGACAAAGGCCGCGCTTTTGATCTGGCCTGTATAAAACCACGTCAGCATAAGCGTATCGGCACTTCCCACAACGCGCCATGTCAAAGCCTTGGCAAGGGAACGCAAGCGATGCGGCTGCCCATCCTTAAGCCCAATTGGAATCCGGTTCCATGCAAGTTCGTGCAGAGGATAGAGAACAAATGTTTTGGTCATATTTTCGGAAGCGACGACAGCGATTGCGCGCATCGGGTCATGCGTTGCGAACATCGTCAAAGTAAATGTGTCGACGCTGGCGGCTACGCGCCAGGTAATGGATTTGCCGTAAATACGAAACGTATTTTGCGCAACGGAGAGAAGATTAAATGACTTTTTCGCCGGCGGCGTTTTAACATCCGGGATATGGATTTCATCATCCGGCAACAACATCAAATATCCTAACCACTAATGATCAAAACTATGATTTTGGGGTTACGCTTTCCGGATGTGAAAGGCAAGCTGCCCGAGCATTATGGTTAATACCCTAAGACGCGACGACGATCCTGTTACGTCCTTCATGCTTGGCTTTATAAAGTGCCTTATCGGCCATCGTCGCCATATCTTCAGGAGCAATCTCCTGCGTGCTGGTGACAAGTCCGAATGACGCGGTAACAGGGATGGTTTTACCATCCAGAAGCGTTACCGGCTTTTTCTCAAGCCCCGCGCGCAAACGCTCCAACACCATAAGTCCGATTTTCTGATCGGCTTCCTTGAGGCACATCAGGAATTCTTCACCACCCGTGCGATAGGCGTCATCGAAGGCGCGAAGGCCACGACTGATATGATCGGCAACAGCAGCAAGCACGCGATCGCCGGCATCGTGGCCGTATGTGTCGTTGATCTTCTTGAAGTGATCGACATCCATGGCAGCGACGCAGAAAGTTTTTCCCGTGCGCATGAAGCGACTATGTTCGCGTACCAAATCTTCCTGCAACCCGACTCGCGAACGCAACCCCGTGAGCGGATCGAGACCCGAAGCAGCCACGGCAAAAGCGCGCTCTAATCGACGCAGCCCTTGCATCAATTCCTGATGCTTGGCGACGACACTTTCATAATCTTTGCGATCAACCTGCTTGCCGTCCGGCGTGCGCATCAGCACGAGACGCGCGAGGGTGTGCAACTGCTCGAATAGATCGATCATCCGCTCGATGGCGGGCTGATCCTGCGGCAGGCTTTGAATGGCGCTGTGATGCCAGTGAGAAAAACTCTCAGGCGCGGTGAGCTTCTTCGCCTGTTCCTGACGCGGCGCGAGATCGAGAAATGCGAGGCGATGCCAAAGATTCAGCCATTCGATGTGGTCATCGACGGTCTGCGCCAGAAAACTGGATGGGAGAACATGCTGCGCCATAAACAACAGTTACCAGAACTGTTCCCTATGGCAAGGAAGCGAACTTAGGCGGCCTTCTTGCGAGCCTGAGCCTTGGTGATCTGCTTCTTGATCTTGAGCGCGGGTTCGCTCAGGCGGCTGTTGCGTGTGCCGAGCAGCCACGAGTCGATACCGCCATTGTGTTCGACGGTGCGAATGCCGTTAGCCGTGAGGCGCAGCGATACAGGCTTGCCGAGAATTTCAGACGGGAACGAGCACATCTGGAGGTTCGGCTGCCAGCGGCGGCGGCTCTTGTTGTTGGCGTGGCTGACTTTATTGCCAAAGGTCGGCTTCTTGCCGCTAACGGAACATACACGTGCCATGATCTTCTGCGAGGCTGAGCCCCGTCCTTCAATTCGGGTTGTCTGGTAGTAGGCCCGAGCGAATATAACCGCTCTTGGCCGGACGGGGCTTTATAAGGGCTGGGGCCGGGAAGTCAAGCAAACCGAGGTCAAACCAACCTGTTTCGGCCCCCAAAATCCGCAATTTCAGGGTTTTTCGGCGTTTTAACGAATTTTTGCCCATATCCCGGTTACACTTTCTGCATGGGTACTGAGATTTCAAGCGATTTCAGGAAACAGCTTCAGGATTACCGCCTGACGACGGCGGAAATCATCTATCGCCTGCCCGACCATCCCCGCTTTTTGCAAAGCTATATCTGGCAGGAACTCGATATCGCGCCGCGCTTCCCGATTCTGCATAAATTCCTGCGCTTCTGGGAAACCAAGCTCGAAGGCAAGCTCTATATGGTAAAGGTCGCGCATCAGGCGCTGATCAAACCGAGCGAGTTTCGTTTCTTCGATGGCGAATTCACAATCCAGTAAAACAGAGTTATAGTCTCCACCTGCCACGACGACTCCCTCAGTGGTTCAATGGTATCAGGAGACAAAGTCATGCGCCGTTCCTCCGTCATCGCTACGATTTCCATCATGCTTTCTTCGCTGCTGCTTTCGGCTTGCGCCGACAGCTATCAGCCTGTCGTCGACATGAAGCATGTCGACCCGAACAAATATCAGGCAGACCTCGCGGAATGCCGCCAATACGCCAATCAGGTCGATGTCGCGGGTGATGCCGGAACCGATGCGCTTGTCGGCGCAGGTATCGGTGCTGCGGGCGGTGCCGTTCTCGGCGCCATCACCGGAAGCGCCGGCATGGGCGCAGCCATCGGTGCAGCCGGCGGCGGTATTGCGGGCGGTACGGGCGGCGGCCTCAATTCCGGCCAGCGCCAGAAGAACATCATCAACAACTGCCTCAAGGGCCGCGGCTATAAAGTCCTCGGATAAACAACCCATTTTTGGCAGTTATGGTTAACACCCCCGGCCCTCAAAAAGCCGGGGATTGTTTTGACAGGGGTTATTTTCAGGCGTACCTTTTGCCTCGATAGTTTTGGTGAATAGGTATTTCAAATGTACTACGGTCTTTTAACTGATAATCGCGCCGCCTCAGTTGAGGCTGCTGTTCTTCGCAGCAATGGCCGCGTCGATGCCGCGACAGCTCGCAGCTATCTCAATCAACTCACGTATGGCGGTTTTGACACCGGTGCAATCTCTGCACTCCCGCTGCGCCTCAAAATGAATCTCGCCGACGCCATCGCGTCCGACAAAACCGCGCCTGCAAGCGTTGGCTATCTCAACGCCCTCTACGACAATATGGGCCTTGATCGCGTCATTGCGGAACGTTCGGCCCGTCAGGTTAAACGTTTCTTCGATCCTGCAAACATGGATCGCCTTGCTGCTAAGTGGGATGGCGATGATTTCGCCGCCACACTTTCGAATATGACGCTGCGCCCACAGGCGTATGATGAGAAACAAAAGCTGAAGATGATGCAATTCATCTCAGACGCCTATAACGATCATATCGGTGCGCCTCGCACCGAAGTGAAACTCTTCGACGGCCCACCGGAAGTGAAGGGTTCATTTGTTCCCGGCAAAGCAGCGATCAATGTTAACCGCCAGTCGCCGGAATTCATGGGTGACTTCACAAGCATGATCAACACGGTCGTGCATGAAAACACGCACAACTATCAGCACCATATCTCAAAGAATCCGAACAGCGCCGGTAACGACGCCTTGCTCGCTCGCCTCTATGGCATCAACATGCGTGGCTACATCAATGCTAAACAAGGTGGCATGAGCGCCTATCAGTCGCAGCCCATCGAGCTTGGCGCACATGTTGCCGGCTATATCGCTCGTGACATGGTTAAAGATTTTGCGCTTAGCCGTTCCACCAACGACAACTGGGGTCCGCGGTCTCTCGCCGCAGGCCTGATGGCTGCGCGACCGACCAAGAGTCGCGCTGGGCGTTACGCTTACGATCTCGCCGCTGCCTAATCTTTCATAATTACGGCGCAAACGCCTTAATTCCACATTCGAAACAACTGGCCTCCTGATTGGCTCGCTGCTAGCCTTTTCCGCATATTCGATTCTCTGCGGAGAAAGCATGCCGACCTTTAGCGCCTATGAAGGATTACCCTTCGCCGAGCAATTTTTGCATGGCGCGCATTTCATGGTCTGCTGCTTTGCAGTTTTGATCGCATGCATTCCTCTTCTCACTGTCAAAGGCACGCCGGAACATAAACTCGCAGGCAAGGTTTATCTGCCGGTCAGTATGCTCGCGCTTCTGCTGGCGAGCTACATGGCATGGATGGAACAGAGCGCCGTCCTTTTCTGCTTCAACTGCTTCTGCGCCTATCTCCTCATGAGCGGCTGGCGCGCGGTGCACGAAGACAAAGCTCCTACTTTCATCGACTGGTTTATTCCCGGCAGCCTGTTTGCCATTGCCGCCGTGATCAGCGTCCATGCAATCGCGAACGACAGCGGCAAGCGCACTTTCTATCTGCTGTTCTTTGCGCTGAACGCTTTCTATATCGCGGGCCGCGATTGGCAGCACACAAAACGCCGCGCTTATTGGAGCAAACATCAGGCGTTTTTCGGCGACGCACGTTTCGGTGCGCCAAATCCAACCGCATGGCTCGGTCGCCATGTCGCGGGCATGGTCGGCAGCATGATGGCGAATTTGTCGGTTGTGGTGCTAACATTGTTGCCGCTCGAACTCCACTGGATCTGGCCTGTTTCCCTCCTCTTCATCGGCGCTTACATCGCGCAGAAAGAACAGCGGAAGAAAAAGCGCGTGCGCGAAGCCTTGGCCCCCATTCTCTCGCCCAAATTCAATCGCAATCGCCCGAAACGAGACGAAGATATCCGCCGCGCGGCGTGATTTTCGCTCATGCTTTTTCGGGCGGGCGGGTGTAATACCCTTCCATGCCTAAAGCCCCTAATAACCGCTCCGTCTATCTCTGGCTCTTCATCTGCTGCGGCATGATTTTCATCATGGCGCTGCTCGGTGCCATTACGCGCCTGACGGAGTCAGGACTTTCGATCACCGATTGGAATCCAATCATGGGTGCGCTGCCACCCATGAACGATGCTGCGTGGAACAAAGCCTTCGATGGCTACAAG
>DASTLS010000280.1:0-1866 GCA_035714725.1 Alphaproteobacteria bacterium
ATCAATCCTGCCGACGATTGGCAAAAACGTCATCGACGCGCTGATCAAGGCCGGATGCGAAGTGCGTGCACCAAAAGAAGTCATGGCGCTCAATTCTGCGGTCAAACCCGTCAGTGCTGAAGATTATGGCCACGAGTTTCTGGCGCCGATTATTGCCGTCGCTGTCGTCGATGATGTGAAGGGTGCGGTTGATTTCATCAACCAGCATGGCTCACAACACACGGATGCGATCATCACGGAAGACAAAGCTGCGGCTGAGACTTTCCTCACCACAGTCGATAGCGCGATTGCGCTGCATAACGCCTCGACGCAATTTGCGGATGGCGGCGAGTTCGGCAAGGGTGCGGAAATCGGCATCGCGACCGGCAAGCTGCATGCGCGCGGCCCTGTCGGCCTCGAAGAACTTACGACTTATCAATATCGTATTCGCGGCACGGGCCAGACGCGCCCCTAATCGCCACAGGCAATATGCGCGACGCTTGCCAGCTTTGTGGCGATGGCATCGGTTAAAGCAACATAACCGATCGGCTTATGAAGGATGGGAACGCCCAATCCATGCAGTTCGGGCTCATCCGCACTTCCAGTCAAAATCATAAACTGTACATTCCGGAATTCTTCGCGGCTCGTGCGAATGAGGCTCGCGCCTGTTTCACCTCGCATATTGTAATCGGTGAGCGTGAGGTCTGTATCGGGGTGTTGGCGGAGATAGGCACGCGCCTCATTTGCGCTTTCGACCGCACATACCTCGTGGCCGGCTTCCTCAATCATATCAACTAACGTCATTCTCATGAAAGGTTCGTCATCGACGACTAAAATCTTGGCCATTTGCTTTTATCGTTCCCGGTAGGAATTAAGGTGCAAAAGCGTGACATGAGGGTTCGTAAGCTCACCATAAGCTTATGGGTGGTGTCGCTCCGGTTGGCCTGCTTCAAAACAGCCTGAGGGCACTTTCAGATATGCATTGTCGCGGCAAATAATCCTGCTAAAACAAGCGTATGACCGTGAATGTACGCATAGCGCCCTCGCCCACCGGACTGTTGCACATCGGCAATATCCGCGCGGCATTATTCAATTACCTCTTCGCCAAGAAGCTCGGCGGCACATTCATGCTGCGGCTCGACGATACCGACCGCACCCGTTCGACTCAGGCTTTTGCCGACGCCATCGAGCGCGACCTGAAATGGCTCGGGCTGCAATGGGATTCCTTCGGCCGCCAATCCGACCGCCTCGCGCGTTACAGTGAAGTTCTTGAGAAACTCAAAACGATTGGTCGCGTCTATCCGTGCTTCGAAACGCAGGCTGAGCTTGACCTGAAACGCAAGACGCAGTTGGGCCGTGGCCTCCCACCTGTTTATGACCGCGCCGCACTGAAACTAAGCGAAGCTGACCGCGCCGCACTGATCGCGCAAGGCAAGAAGCCGCATTGGCGTTTCAAGCTTGATGCCGGCGATGTCAGTTGGGATGATTTGGTTCAAGGCAAGAAGACGTTTCCGTCTTCTGCGATTTCAGATCCTGTTTTGGTGCGCGAAGATGGCGTGCCGCTTTACACCTACTGCTCGGTCGTCGATGACGCCGATATGGATGTCACCCACATCATTCGCGGTGAAGATCACGTCACCAATACCGCCGTGCAAATCCAGATCTGGAAAGCCGTGACCACGAAGGCGGTTCCGGTTTTTGCCCACTTCCCGTTGATCGTCAGCGCGAGCGGCGTTGAGATGAGCAAACGCCTCGGCACCCTCAGCATCCAGAGCATGCGCGATGAGATGGAAATCGAGCCAATGGCAATTAATGCCCTGCTCGCAAAGCTCGGCACATCGGACGCTATCGCGCCGCGCCTGACGCTGAGTGAACTTGCCACCGAAT
>DASTLS010000281.1:0-2048 GCA_035714725.1 Alphaproteobacteria bacterium
GGCCGCATCCTCCTCCTGATCGGCCCTCATGACCGCCCGCATCCTTGTTGTCGACGATAATCCGCTAAACCTCAAATTGCTGGCCGCCAAACTGGCGCGCGATTACTACATCGTCAGTATGGCGGAAAACGGCGCGCAGGCGCTCCATAAAATCCGTAATGACAAGCCCGACATCGTTTTGCTCGACGTCATGATGCCGGAGATGGATGGCTTCGAAGTCTGCCGGCAGGTCAAAAGCGACCCGGAGACCGAACATGTTCCTATCGTCATGGTCACGGCGCTTGCCGATGTCGCCGACCGCGTCAAAGGCCTGAAAGCCGGCGCCGACGATTTCCTCACTAAGCCTATCAACGACACGGCACTCATGGCGCGCGTGCGCTCCCTCCTCCGCTTCAAGATGATTATGGATGAGTGGCGCCTGCGTGAAGCGACATCGAACCAGTTGGTCGGCGCGGTGCCCGGCGAAGAAGCCGATCTCGCTGCCTATGCCGGCGGTAATGTTCTTGTCCTCGAAGATAATGCTGCTGAGCGCCAGCTCATCACCGAAACGCTTGCAACTGTCTCCGTACGAGTGACGTTCGCGGGTACTATCGACGAAGCTATCGCCACCGCTGGAGCAGGTAGTTTTGATCTTGTTTTCGCGAGTCTCGATCTGTCAGCCGAAGACGGCCTTATGATTTGCCCACAATTGCGTACGCATGAAGCCACGCGTCAAATACCGATTTTATTGATCGGCAATGAAGCCGAAATGCCCCGCATCGCCAAAGGTCTTGATCTCGGCGCGAACGACTATCTGGTACGCCCGCTAGATACCAATGAAATCCTCGCCCGCACGCGCACGCAGCTTCGCCACAAGCGCTATTACGACCGGCTGCGCAAGAATTATGAGGACAGCCTCGCGCTTTCGCTCGTCGACCCGCTCACGGGCGCTTTCAATCGCCGTTATCTCGAGGCGCATTTGCCGAAGATGATGGCGCGCTCGAAATCTTCCTTTAAGCCACTCTCGACACTGATGATCGATATCGATCACTTCAAGAAAGTGAACGACACATATGGCCACAGCGTCGGCGATAACGTTCTGCGCTCTGTTGCCGGCAGCATCATCAACAGCCTGCGCCCATCCGATCTTGTGGTGCGCATGGGCGGTGAAGAATTTGCCGCCATCATGCCGGAAACGAACCTGCCCTCGGCGCTCGCCATCGCTGAACGTCTGCGTGAACGTATTGCATCCCTTGCCATCCAAAATCGCGAAGAGACGTTTAACGTTACCGTCAGCATCGGCGGCGCATGTATCTATGAAGGCAACGAAAGCGTCGAAGAGATCTTGAAGCGCGCCGATGCGGCTTTGTATCAGGCCAAAGAAACCGGTCGCAACAAGGTCGTCGGAGACAACACGTAATGAGCGACATTACGATGCGTGAAGATGTCCGACCGAACGACCGGCAAAAAGTCTTCACTCTCCTGAACTCATCCGGTTATTTCCTACCGCGCGAAATGGCCTATGGCATGGGTCTGTTCGATGAACATCTGATGCATGGCGAGAAGAGCAATTATCGGTTTCTTCTGCTCGAGCGCGACGGCATGTTGCTCGGTTATGGCTGCTATGGCCCCGTGCGCTGCAGCGACCGGCGCTATCACCTGCACTGGATGACCATCGACCGTAACATCCAACATCAGGGTCTTGGACGGATGTTGGCCGATGCGATTGCCGATAAGGTCCGCGGCCTCGGCGGCGTCAAGATTTTCGGCACCGTCTCCAACCGCACCTACCGCGAGACACAGGCTTTTTACAGCAGTTGCGGCTATAAACTGGTCGCAGAACTGCCCGATTACTATGGCGACGGCGACGCCATGGTTTATTGCGTTAAAGACCTTATTAGCTGACAAACTGCGCCGAAACCGCTATCACCGCATCCCATGAACGCAGATAAACTCGAGCCTATCGTCGCCAGACGGCGCACTTTTGCCATCATCGCGCATCCGGACGCGGGCAAAACGACCCTCACGGAAAAGCTGCTTTTGTTCGGCGGCGCCATTCAAATGGCGGG
>DASTLS010000282.1:0-2617 GCA_035714725.1 Alphaproteobacteria bacterium
TTTCATGCAATGTTGCGCGCTCGCGGCGGCAGATTTCGCTGAGGCCACTCCACATCTCAGGCTCCAAACGTACGCTGGTACGGTGGCCGGCGATGGTCACGTTGCGGCTGACGAGTGTGCTGCGAACGGTCTTGGAAGGAGTTTCCTGATTGGCGGGGGTCATGGGGGATTGGGGGGTCATTTGGTTGGGAAGCATGGCTGGCCTCATGGATGGGTGTGGATATCAGACTGAATGCACCTATAGGTTGCATAACCTGATACACACTCATAGGTTTAGCAAGTCAAATCCACATATGGTATTTAATTGGAAAAAACCTGTGATTATTTTGAATCAGCTGTTACAGCCGTATTCAAATAACTACCTATGGTTGTATTCTGCCGGACTGAGGGCCTTGATATTGAGGGCATGTACCCGCTCTTTCAGCTCGGCTTCCACGGCCCCATATACCAGCCGGTGGCGGCCCACAGCGTTCAGCCCTTCAAAGGCATCGCTGACGACCGTCACGATAAAATGCGTCTCGCCGCGCGGGTCGTGGCCGGAATGTCCGGCATGGCGTTTTGAATCATCCTGAATTTCCAGATGGATAGGATGAAGCGCTGCAGTGAGCTTCTCTTTCAATCGCATTTGATATGTTTTTTCTTCGGTCATTTACGTCCCTCAATTGACGCAATCTGTGGTAAAATTGTGGGTTACACCCGTGGAGAGAGATTAGCTCGTGCCACCCTTTGAAGACAGTTATTTTCTGACCTCCGACCGGCCCGTGAAATTGCGCGGCTGCGATTGCCCCGGCTGCAATTTGCCGGCGGATTATCGCGCGCCAAAAAGCCGCGAACATCTCAATGAATATTACTGGTTCTGCCTCGACCATGTGCGCGAATACAATAAGCAGTGGGATTATTTCGCCGGCATGTCGGGCGCAGCAATTGAAGATCACATCCGAAAAGCCAGCGTATGGGAGCGCCCCAGCTGGCCCATCGGCGGCTGGCGCGCGCGCGAACAAAGCATCCGCGATGAAGTGATGAGCGAGTTTTTCGCCGAGGAAGTGGCGGCGGAACAAGCACAGGCTTCATCCTCATCAACCTCGTCCCTGCCCAAAGCCGAGCGCGATGCGCTGGAAATCCTTGAGTTGCGACCGCCCGTGACTTTGATCGCAATTAAGGCGCAGTATAAACGCCTCGTGAAACAGCATCACCCCGATGCCAATGGCGGCAGCACTGAATCCGAAGAGAAGTTCAAGAACATCAATCAGGCCTTCACCATCCTTAAGCAACTCTACGAAACGGGCGAATTGTGAAATTCTTCGCAATGTTAGGATTAGGCGTGATGTTACTGAACACGCCCGTTTATGCCGCGCCGGTTAAGCCCGACGATGCGCCGGTAACGTTCGCTGCGAATATTATTTCGGGCGACGAGATGCTGTTGAATGACGGGCGCGTGCTGCGGCTCGAAGGCATCAAGGCGCCGCGCCAAAAGGAAATGGCGGACAAGGCCAAGAAGATCCTGAAAGACACGGTCGAAGGCCGCACCTTTATTTTGAGCCATGTCGGCATGAGCCGCTACGGCGGCACAACAGCGCAAGTGGATGTGATCGAACAAGACGGCTCGAAGAAGTGGCTTCAGGGCGAGCTTTTAAAATCCGGCTTTAGCTTTGTATATCCGCCGACCGGCAAGGAAGATCGCATTCCAGATATGTATAAAGCCGAAGACAGCGCGCGCAAATTAAAGCTCGGCATCTGGGCGGATTATGCTTATGCTGATATCGACTCGCATGACGCCGCGCGCAAATACGGGCGCTATGCGTTTGTGACCGGCACCATCACCGATGCCAAGCGCGTGAAAGACAAAGTCTATCTCGATTTCGGCGATGACTGGCGCAAGGATTTCGGCATTTCAATCGCGGCGCACGATCTGAAAGATTTCCGCGCCGCCGATATCGATCCGATGGATTACAAAGGCAAAACGGTGCGCATACGCGGCTGGATCAAGCGCGATTACGGCCCAATGATCACGGCCACGCACCCGGCGCAAATTCAGATTTTAAAGGATAAGTGATTAGGCAGCCGGACGAAGGGCTTGTGCCGCTTTTTCCTGCGCCTTGCGTTGCCAGAATTTGATACCTTGTCGCGCAGCATATCTGTTTGCGTAGATTTCCTTGGTCCCAAAAATGTCCATGCCACAATGCTTGAAACTGATAACGAAAGCCCATTCACCAGAACGCGTGCGTGAATCGATATAGCGATCGGCATGTTTCATGGATGTTGATGTGTCGTTATCGACACGAATGCGCTCGACCAGCCGGCCTTTGACGATTGCGTCATCATCGGCCACAACAAAAACAAACGAACCGAGCGGGAGATGTTCTGGGATACCACTCATACAAATACTTTTCTAAAAAATAAATTCGAATAACGTAGTGATTAAATTAATTTAAAATCGGAGCGGCTGTTACCGGCGTCACATAAACAACTTTAAGAAATTTACCGCAGCGTCGATCTTGCACTGCTTGTATCTTTTCATCGATTGGCTGAGGCCCACCATAACGTTTCGCAAGATCGTCTTTCAGGCGAGTCTCGGCTTGTTCCGATGTATTAAAAATATAGTTTGCCGGAAAGTGGC
>DASTLS010000283.1:0-5021 GCA_035714725.1 Alphaproteobacteria bacterium
TACAACCTATTGAGCTGCAACCCCTTATCTTGCTAGGTTTAGTGGCTATTCATTCAATGGCAGGACACACAGCCGATGCGTTGCCCCTTTTGCGGACATGAGGATACCCAGGTCAAGGACAGCCGTCCGACCGAGGATAATGCCGCCATCCGCCGCCGCCGTTTCTGCAGCGAATGCGCTGCCCGTTTTACAACCTTTGAGCGTGCCCAGCTGCGCGATCTGACCGTCGTCAAAACCGATGGTGAGAAGGAACCTTTCGAGCGCGACAAGCTCGTGCGTTCGATGAAGATCGCGCTACGCAAGCGCCCGGTCGATGATGATCGAATTGATCAGGTGGTAAGCAGCCTCGTGCGCCAGTTTGAATCTCTCGGCGAAAGCGAAGTTACGACAACCAAGATTGGTGAGCTGGTGATGGAAACGCTTCGTACGCTCGATCACGTCGCTTACGTTCGCTATGCATCCGTTTATCGCGATTTCCGTTCGCCCGGCGATTTCAACGAATTCGTCGATACGCTGAAAAAGGAAACGGCGTAACGCCGCGCCATGTTTACCGGCATCGTTCAGGATATTGGCGAGATCGCATCGATCGACAAGCAGGGCGATTGGACGATCGCCATCAAAACTCGTAAATTTCCGCTCGATAAAACCGCCATCGGCGCATCGATTTCGTGCAGTGGCGTTTGCCTCACGGTAATCGAGAAAGCTGCGGCACAATTTAAAGTGCGTGTGTCGATGGAAACGCTCAGCAAAACCACAGCTGTTCACTGGCGCGAAGGTGGGAAGATCAATCTCGAGCCAGCTCTTAAAATGGGTGATGAGCTCGGCGGGCATTTGCTTTCCGGCCATGTCGATGGGCTCGCACGCGTGACAGACAAATCCGTCTCCGGCGACAGCATCATCTATATCTTCGATGTGCCGCGCGCTTTCGCGAAATTCATTGCACCCAAAGGTTCGGTCGCGATTGACGGTGTGTCGCTCACGATTAATGCCGTGGACGATACGCGCTTCGGCATCAATATTATTCCGCATACGCAGAAAGAAACGACGCTGGCATCCCTCAATCAGGGTGACGAAGCGAACTTCGAGATCGACATGATCGCGCGCTATGTCGAGCGCATGCTGGGCAAATAATACAATCTCCCGTGAAGCAGCCGACTCGTCTCATGAATTGGGCTTGACGTTGCTTGGATTCGCAAATTATCATTTGTAAATGCTCTATAGACAATTGATAACAATGCTGGCCGAAACGGGCCTCTCGCCGGAAAGGCTGTCGGATAGGCTGGGGATATCAAACCTCACCTATAGGCGGTGGCTTAAAAAGCCGCCCAGCCAGCACATTCCGAAGAAATATGAGCGGGACATTGCCGGTGGCGTTTATCAATTGTTGAGTGAGGGACAGCTCAGTCACGATTCCAAAACCGTCGGCCACTTTCTGGAGCACAATCTTCCGGAATTTTTCCAGGCTGCTCTCGGCCAGTTCCGGATATCCGAAGAATTATTTGCGGAAAAATCCAGCCATCAGGACAAAATAACCTCAGTTCTTTTGCACATCGGAAACAACGTGAAAGCTCGCGAGCGAGTCAAGGCAAGTGCGGGCCGGATTCAGAAATTTTCCGAGTGGGGCGCTGCTTGGAAGGATCGCATCACCATCCTCACCAAAACAATTCAATCAAAACAACTGGCCGCCATCGATAAATTTATCGCTTATGGTGCGCTGTTTTACCTGGTGCTGCCGTTTGACATGGTGCCGGATACGATCCCGGTGTTTGGTTATATCGACGACTTTGGCGTTTTGGGATTTGCCGTCGCTTATTATCTTAAAAAATATCCCGACATTTTCCCCGATCGTAAATCGACTAGTATTGTTTGATTGGCCCTGACGATTGAAAAGGCCATGCAATGAAACATCGCAAACAGATCTGTCTTTTAGGACTTTTCTATTTCCCAGCTAAATCCCAAGCCCTTATCCGTGCGTTTAAGTATTGCGGTTTCATCCGCCGCATAGAATTTTCGCTGGCCATTCTCAAGCTTTTCCTACCGATCGAACGGCTTCATCTCTTCTCCGAAATACCAATTGCGCGTGCTGCAGAAATAGAGTGGGCGCATGGTTTCCGAAAGATGCGATTGGTTGCGGCTGAGGATCCGGAAAAACGGAACGTGCTCGATGAGAAATTCGGGATTATCCGGCTGAGCGGGGGCCAGTTCCGTTGGCTCACTGGCCAACGCAAATTCAAAAATACCATTTGGAATTTTTGCAAACAGCGCTTGCATGAAGTCACGCGCCGCCTCTTTGCCTTTATGATAGCAAATGTGGTGCAGCACGCTGAGCCCAAGAACAAGATCGAACTGACCTTCGCTGACGCTCCCCGGAACGCTCTCCGCTTCGAACAGCTGGAACCGCGCCGTCAGGCCGCGGTTTTCGAGCAGCAGCATGTTCGACACATTGATGTTCGCTGCGATGATGTCGATGCCGAGCGTTTGTGCGCCCGCCTTAGCAAGGCTCAGGCAAAACCAACCTTGCGCGCTGCCGAGATCGAGCACGCGCACCGGGCGTCCCAATTGGCGCCTCAACGCATCATGCACGGCCAAGATAGATTGAAATCGCTCTTCGACTTTGCGACCGGAGCGCGCGTCATATTCCGCGTGCCCGTAGATCGGTTGATAAATCTCGGGCAGCGCGTTGACCAGTTCATCGAGGCTGGGTAGGGCCGGTGTCGGCATAGGATCAGGGCGCGGTGGTTAGTTGGTGGATGTTTCAATGTAACCCAAAACTTCTTCAAAACAAACAGGCGGTCGTGACATGTGCGCTGTTCAAAAGGATACGATATGCGCTTTCGACGGTATCGTTATTCCAGGCCTAGGTGCGGCGCGCGGCAACCTGGCGGCGCAGCTTCCCAAGATTGCTGCCGAATATCCATCTGTGAAAGATTGCTATGCGGGTACGATAAACATTCAGCTCGATGAGCCGCTATATATCATCAAGCCGGATTATAAAACGAAGCTAATTGAATGGATGCCGGGCTGTTCGGAAAAATTCAATTTTACCGTCGTTCAGTTTGAATGCCCCATTGGCAGCCAGCACTCTGTGGCTTGGATTTATAACCCTAATCTTTCGCCCCACCGATTTGACGATCTGACGGTCGAGCTTATCGCGCCCTATCTTCCGGGCGTGGCAAAAGGTCAGGCTTGTCGCCTTCATCTTCCCAAAAATCGCCTTGGAGAGCGACGCAGATTTAAGCGAGTTTCTTGGCCTGCTTGATATTCGCGATGGTCTTGGCGCAAGCGATGGCCGCTTCCTTGCCCTTCACGCGGAAATGATCGAAGAAGAATTTATGGTGTTCTTCATGGTCGTGATAGCGCTGCGGCGTGAGGACGGCTGAGATGATGGGGACTTCTGTCTCCAGCATCACATCCATGAAAGCCTTGATGACGGAGTCCGCGACGAATTCGTGGCGATAGATGCCGCCATCGACGATGAAGCCGGTTGCGACAATCGCGGCATAACGGCCGCTCTCGCTAAGGATCTTTGCCTGCAATGGAATTTCCAGCGAGCCCGGTACTTCATAAAAATCGATATAGCTCTTGGCATAACCAAGCCGTGCGATTTCGGTGGTGAAGGAAATGCGGCATTGATCGACAATGTCCTTGTGCCAGGACGCTTGGATAAACGCGATGCGATCGCCGGATTTCGATGAGCGGGATTTAGGTGTGCGCGGCATGATGTCTCCTTTAATTTCGGACCATCAGGGCACAAACGCAAACAACGCCGGGCCGCATAGGCGGTCCTGCGTCATGTCATTCTCTTTCATCCGGACTATACCGTCGGCTTCGGGATTGCACCGAAATCTGCTGACCCTGCCGTTCCCGGCAAGCGCTCGCGGGCTCAACGATTGCTCGTTTTTACCGCCGGTGGGGAATTACACCCCGCCCTGAGAACGTCCCATTTTATGGCAGTTTCGGGGCCCATGCAAGCAAGCCGATAACACCTTGCTTTCCGCGCCGCGAGGCAACATTATGCCGCAAAACCGACGGAAATTGATTTATGTACGACAAACGCAAACCCGCTCAATTTAAATTTGAACAGAAGCCGCATGTGCTGATCGTGCAGTCGGCTTTTTGCCCGCCGGTTGCCGAGCAATTGCATCGGGGCGCCGTAGTTGCGCTCGAGCGTGCAGGGGCGACCCTTGAAACCGTCGATGTGCCGGGTGTGCTCGAGATGGCAGCTGCAGTTGTCTATGCCGTGAAGTCGCTCGATTTCGATGCCGTGCGCCGCCGCTTCGATGGCTTTCTTGCGCTTGGCTGCGCCTTGAAGGGCGAGACGGATTATCACCACATTATCGGGCAGGAAAGCATTCGCGCTTTGCAGGATGTCGGTCTGCAATATTCGCTCGCACTCGGTATCGGCGTTCTCACTTGCGATACGCTTGAGCAGGCGATGAAGCGTGCTGCGCCTGATGATGTCGATTACGGTGGCCGTACTGCCGATGCTTGCCTCACTATGATCGAGTTGAAACACAAATTCCGCCTGACGGCGAAGCGTCGCTGGGTCGGCAAATGACCGGAGCTGCACCAACGCATAGCGCCAAAAGGCTGGCGCGCCTGGCCGCTGTGCAGGGGCTTTATCAGATCGCGCTTACGCAAAGCACGCCGAAAGATGTCATCAAAAATTTCCGCGAGCATCCCGGTGCTTTGTTGAACGAAACCGGAGCAGGGGAAGCTGCCGCTTCCGTCGATCAGGAGCTGTTCAGCAACATCATCACGGGCGTCACTCAAGATACCGCGACGCTCGATGAGATGATCGCCGGTGCCTTCGATGCCAAGCTTTCGGCTGACCGGATTGAGGTGCTTTTGCGCGCGATTTTACGTGGCGGAGCCTACGAATTACATCACCATGGCTCGATTGCGTCCGGCGTCATTATCAATGACTATGTCGATGTGGCACACGCCTTTTTCGGCGCCAAAGAGCCCGGCCTTGTGAATGCCGTGCTTGATAAGCTTGGCAAAAACCTGCGTTCCTAGGC
>DASTLS010000284.1:0-5910 GCA_035714725.1 Alphaproteobacteria bacterium
GATTACCCGATCACGCAACGCATCCGCAAAACGCTCGCGGGCAAGGAGATCAAGCCCGGCATTCTCTACGAATGGAATGTCTCGAACGATTGGTGGTTTGAGGCGGTGCTGATCAAGCACGGCATGGTCGCGCTGGCGCCGACGCCATCCATGGCGCGGAATGTCGATGAAGTCGGGATGCATGATGCACCTATGATGCACGCCACGATGCTTGATCCGTCATTCGATTGGCGCGGCTTTGTGGCGCGACTGGATGCACGCCGGGAAAATTCCGATGCGCCGCACATTTTTGCCGCAATTGATGCGCAAAAAACCGGTACTTCATCCACATAAAAAACGCCGGAAGGACTGGTAAATCGGCGCTTTTTGGCTTACACTTATTGTCAGGAAAGCCCCCGGAGGATGAGTGTCGAAGAACATGAAATATAGCGCGACGACGCGCAACATCCGCGTGACGGTGCGACCGGTCTATCTCGAAGATCAGTCTGCGCCGAACGACAACCATTTCGTCTGGGCCTATCATGTATCGATTGAAAATCTGGGGCAGGAAACCGTGCAGCTGCGCAGCCGTTACTGGCGCATCACCGATGGTCGCGGCGAGAAGCATGAAGTGCGGGGTCCCGGCGTGATCGGCGAGCAACCGACGCTCGAGCCCGGCGATGTGTTCGATTACACCAGCGGCACGCCGCTGCCGACGCCGTCCGGCATTATGGCCGGCACGTACCAAATGGAAAACGAGCGTGGCGAGTCGTTCGATATTGAAATTCCGGCTTTCTCGCTCGACAGCCCTTATCAGCCAATCAGGTTGCACTAATGATCAGATCAGTTACCTATGCCGGCCTTGAGCCGGGCCCGAGATTTTTTGTCCTCGGCGCCATTCACGGCAACGAAAAATGCGGCACCATCGGTTGCGAACGCGTGATGAAAGAGATCGATAGCGGTGAGCTCAAGATCAAAAAGGGCAAAGTAACGTTCGTGCCGATCGGCAATCCGCGCGCCTATGATCAGGACAAGCGTTTTACCGAGCGCAATCTCAACCGTTATCTCGTGCCGCACGAAAAGCCGGATACGTACGAAGCCAAGCTCGGCAATATCCTTTGCCCGATGCTGGAAAATTGCGACGTGCATCTTTCCATCCATTCCTACACGGTGGGTGGCGAGCCGTTCATTTTCGTCTCGCAGCACAGCGCAAAAGAGCACGAATTTGCTGCCGCTCTCGGCCCCTATACGCAGCTCACCGGTTGGGATGAAGCCTATGCCGCGACCGGTCGCAAGAAAAAGGCCGAGGATGATGAAGAGGGCACCGGCTCAATCGAATATGCACGCCGCTTCGGCGCACTCGCCGTCAATATCGAATGCGGCCAGCACAAGGATCCGAAAGCGCCGGATGTTGCCTATCACGCGATCCGCAACGCGCTGCGTTATCTCGGCATGACCGACGAAGCGCCGTTGAAACCGGATGTTTCGAAGAGCCGCCTCGTCACCGTCACGCATGTGTTCTATCGCGATGATGAAGGTGATCTCGCAAAGCACTGGAAGCATCTCGAGCCCGTGAAGAAGGCCGAGCCCATCGCGTTTCATGCCGATAAATCGCCCATCGCATCGCCCGAAAACGGCTTTGTCATCATGCCGCGCGAAGGCTGCCCTGTCGGCGAAGAATGGTTCTATGTCGGCGTTGAGAAAGCTGCGTAATCGCTGCGTTTTTGGTTAAAACCAGCCGCAATTATTAATCCGATTGCCGCCCTAAACCATGGAATGGTAACCAACACCATACTTAAAGCCAT
Organism: Alphaproteobacteria bacterium; assembly: GCA_035714725.1. GTDB lineage: Bacteria > Pseudomonadota > Alphaproteobacteria > UBA9219 > UBA9219 > JAATFY01. Next base: position 1,785 of record DASTLS010000284.1, read on the forward strand.
TCCGGTGCGTTGAATGACAGGCACTATCTATACTATTCGCGAGCCCAACCCATCGAACGTCCTGGGTCATCTGCTATGGCGCATCGCTCTCAAAGATCGCCTGATCTCGGTCCAGGATCTGGCGGGTCTTTTGGATGTGTATCCGCAGAAAATTACCGATATTCTTCGTGGCAGAAAATCCATAAGTGTGGAGTCGATCGTCTCGAAAGAATGGAAGCGTAAGCTTGCTGAAAAATTTCCTGATACGTGGCCTAAAAATGAAAAAGCATTTAACGAGTATGTGCTGAACAAAGAGGCCAGCTCCGAATCGGAAGACAAAAAAGGGGCCATTCCCGAACCGAAAGATAAAACCAGTATCGGCCATGTATTGTGGCAGATTTTTAAGGGGACATCGCTCTCAAGAGCGGAACTGGCGGCGCTTCTCGATATTGAGGCAGACTCTTTCAATAGAATTCTTGCGGGCAATAACATCATCTCATCGACGTTGATCATCAACAAGAAATGGGAATGCGTATTGGCCGAAAATTTTCCTGAGACATGGCCGGCAAACAAAATTGCGTTCGGAATAGCTATGGCCACGCTGAATACCTACAGCGAAAGATTAGGCCCGGAAACGGCGGAGGCAGACGATTTTGGGAATTTGCTATGGCGTATTCTGGGCGGCCCAAATATCAACAGAAAAGAAGCGGCGCAGCGGCTCAGTATTAATCCGAGCCAATTGAGCGGCTTTTTGCATAATAACCTGAGAGTCACCCAACAAACGGTGATAAATAAAAACTGGCGTGACGTTTTCGCAGAACATTATTCTGAAGATTGGAAAAAACACGAAGCCGCTTTCGAAGCGTGGTTCGAGAAGTTGCCGAAAGGTGACGGGCGCCCTTCTGCGGAACAACCTGAGGCCTATCACCACCAGCGTAATGAGAAGAACAAAAAAGCCCAGTGGCGTGCCGCTGTCGCCGAATTTGTGGCGCGTATTTTCGAAATTAACGGCGGCGAAGTTGGAAATATTCTGCCCAATGTTCGTGCGCTGGTGCTCAGGAAAGAGAGAACATGGCAGCGTGTTTTGGAGCAAGATGCCACGCTGTCGTTAAGCATCTATTTGTCTGCTCTCAATGAAGTTTGCAACGTGTACGATCTCAAGAACCGACCGGGGAATGATTTCCAGACGGCCAGAAGATTAAACGAGCAATACAACCTGATTTAGGTTTAGTGCGCTGCGGCCCAATTGAGGGCGTGGCCGGCTTCCGCGACAATCGGCACTTTCAATGTGATCGCGGGCAGGGGCGCATCCTGCATCACCTGTTTCACCAAAGCTTCGGTCGCGGCGAGTTCCTTCACAGGCACTTCGAACACAAGTTCGTCATGCACTTGCAAAAGTAATTTTGCTTTGAGTTTGGCTTCAGCAAGCGCCGGACCCACGCGGATCATTGCGCGTTTCATGATATCGGCAGCTGTTCCTTGCAGCGGCGCGTTGATCGCGGCGCGCTCCGCACCATTCCGGCGCATTGGCATTTTATCCTGAATGCCGTTGATAAAGATGCGGCGGCCGAAGAGCGTTTCGACATAGCCATGCTCGCGCGCGAATTCTTTTGTCGCCGCCATCCAGTCGCGCAGCTCGTGGAAACGGTCGAGATATTGTTTGATGAATTCGTTGGCTTCGCCCGGCGGAATGCCGAGTTGCTTGCCGAGGCCGAAGCCGGAAATGCCGTAAATAATGCCGAAATTGATAGCTTTTGCGGCACGGCGGCGGTCCGGCGGGAGTTCCTTCAAGGGAATGCCGAACACCTGGCTCGCGGTGAGCGCGTGAATATCGACGCCGTCATGGAAGGCTTGAATGAGCGCCTTGATGCCTGCAGCTTCGGCGGCGAGGCGCAATTCGATCTGCGAATAATCGACCGACAGCAGCTCGCAACCTTCATCGGCGATGAAAGCCTTGCGTATCGCGCGGCCATCTTCGGTACGGATGGGAATATTCTGCAAATTGGGATCAGTGGAGGCAAGGCGACCTGTTGCCGCGCCGACGAGCGAGAAAGATGTATGCACGCGACCCGTCTTTGGGTCGATCTGTTCGGGCAGGGCGTCGGTGTAGGTCGATTTCAATTTCGCCATGCCGCGCCATTCCATGATTTTGGCGACAATTGCATGCTGCTCTGCCAAAGGCTCGAGTACATCGACAGATGTTGAATAAGCGCCTGTCTTGCCCTTCGTGCCGCCCGGCAATCCCATTTCCGCGAACAGCACATCGCCAAGTTGCTTTGGCGAGCCGACATTGAACGGATGCCCCGCGATTTTGTGAATGTCTTCTTCCAGCACGAGGAGGCGTTTGGCAAAGCCATTGCTTTGTTCACGCAGAACTTCGGCATCGATGCGAACGCCCGTGCGTTCCATCTCCGCTACAACCGTCACAATCGGACGCTCGATGCGTTCATAAACGCGCGTCACATGCTGCTGCGCGATCTGCGGCTTCAGCAAATGCCAGAGGCGCAGCGCGTAATCGGCATCTTCCGCGGCATAGTCGGTCGCTTTATCAAGGGGTACGCGATCAAAAGTGATCTTGTTTTTGCCGCTGCCGGTTACATCTCCATACGCGATCATTTTATGCTGGAAATGCAGCTGCGAAAGCTCATCGAGGCCATGGCCGTGCGCGCCGGCTTCAAGGCAGAAAGACAGCAGCATCGTGTCGTCATAGGGTGCCACGGTGAGCCCGTGCTGGCCCAGCACCTGCAAATCATATTTCAGATTATGCGCGATCTTGAGGACGGTCTCGTCGCTCAGCAAAGTTTTGAGCGCTGCGACAGCATCTTTCAGTTTGATCTGTTTGGGCGCTGCCTTGGCATCGAACGAAAAACCGCCATCGGATGGCGCTGCATCCGGATCGATGTGATTAAGCGGAATATAGCAAGCCTTGCCGGGCGCAATCGCGAGGGAAACGCCGACAAGCGTTGCTGTCGATGCCGTCAGGCTGTCGGTTTCAGTATCGACCGCGACATGGCCAACTTTACGCGCAGCTTCCACCCACCAATTGAGCCGGTCGATATCCTGCACCAGCTCATAATCCTGCTTCGCATTGATAAGGTCTTTTGCTTTTGGCGCGTCACCGGTCGGCGGCACGTCATCGAGCATTTTTTTGCCGAGCTCAGGCGTTGTGTCCGGCATCACAGCTGGCGCATTCATACGCGCGAGCAATGAGCGGAAGCCCTGCGCCTGCAAAAATGCGATGAGCTCCGGCAGATGATCTGGCTGGCGCTTCAATGTTTCCAGCGGTTCCGGCATCGGCGAGTCGTCTTTAAGCTCGACCAGTTTTTTCGAGATGCGCGCTTTCTCGGCATGTTCGGTAAGAAGTTCGCGACGCTTCGGCTGCTTGATCTCGCTTGCGCGCTTCAGCAGAGTTTCCAGATCGCCATATTGATTGATGAGGTCCGCCGCGGTTTTGACGCCGATACCGGGCACGCCCGGCACATTATCGGTGCTGTCGCCGGCAAGCGCCTGCACATCGATGACTTTTTCGGGCGGCACACCGAATTTCTTCAGCACATCATCCATGCCGATGGGCACCGATTTCATCGGGTCGAACATCTCGATGCCCGGCTTGATCAACTGCATCAAATCCTTGTCGGATGAGACGATGCGCACGTTGCGCTTTTTCTTCACCGCTTCCTTGGCATAAGTCGCGATTAGATCGTCGGCTTCAAAGCCGGGAGCTTCGAGGCAGGGCAAACCAAACGCGCGCGTGGCATCGCGGATGAGTGCAAATTGCGGCACCAGCTCCGGCGGCGGTGGCGGGCGATGCGCTTTATATTCTTTATAGATGTCGTTGCGGAAGGTCTTGCGCCCGGCATCGAAAATGACTGCGATATGTTCGGCGCGCAAATCGTTCAGCAATTTGTGCAGCATATTGCAAAAGCCATAGACCGCATTCACATGCGTGCCGTCCGGCCGCGTCATGGGCGGCAAAGCGTGAAAGGCGCGGAAGATAAAGCCGGAACCGTCGACGAGATAAAGCGTTTCGTTCGATTTAAGCGGCGCGCTCATTAATGCGCGGCGTTCTTGATGCTGCCCGCCAGCACATAATGACGGTCGCAATAGGGGCAATCGACAAAGCCCTCTTTATTCATGGTGAGGAAAA
>DASTLS010000285.1:0-12661 GCA_035714725.1 Alphaproteobacteria bacterium
TCGCGCCGCGTCTGACGCTTGCAGAACTCGCAACCGAATTCGACCTTGGCAAAATCTCGCATTCAACGCCGAAGTTCGATCTGGAAGAATTGAAAGCGCTGAACGCCAAAATTCTGCATCTCACGCCGTTCGCGGCCGTGCAGGACCGGCTGAAGGCGCTCGGCCTAAGCAATATTGACGAGGCTTTCTGGAACGTTGTTCGCGCCAATATCGAAAAGCTAAGTGACGTGAAGCAATGGTGGCAGGTGGCGCATGGCCCTGTCACGCCGCAGATTACCGAAACTGCTTTCGCTAATGAAGCCGCCAGCGTTCTCCCTGCGACGCCGTGGAACGAGAGCACCTGGAGCGAATGGACCAATGCTGTGAAGGGCAAAACCGGTCGCAAGGGCAAGGAACTTTTCATGCCGCTGCGCCTTGCGCTTACAGGTGTTGAACATGGCCCCGAGATGAAGCTGTTGCTGCCGATGATTGGCCCGCAACGCACGAAAGATTTGCTCGCCGGTAAAACCGCATGAGCACGATCAAGCTCCACAATACATTGAGTCGTCAAAAAGAAGAATTTCAGCCGATCGATGCGAGCAATGTTCGTATGTATGTGTGCGGCCCTACAGTTTATGACTTCGCACATCTTGGCAACGCGCGCCCTGTGGTGGTGTTCGATACGCTCTATCGTCTGTTGAAGCGGCATTTTCCGAAAGTTACGTACGTCCGCAACATCACAGATGTGGACGACAAGATCATGGCCAAAGCCAAGGAAAGCGGCGAGCCGATTGATGCCATCACTGCGCGCACGACACAGGCCTATCATGACGATATGGCAGCGCTGAACGCCCTGCCCCCCGATATCGAGCCGCGCGCGACACAGCATATCAGCCAAATGATTGCGATGATCGAAGAGCTGATCAAGAAAGGCCACGCCTATCCCGCCGAAGGCCACGTGCTGTTCAATGTGCCGTCGATGAAGAATTACGGCGAATTGTCACGCCGTTCGCATGATGAACTGATCGCCGGCGCGCGCGTCGATGTCGCGCCCTACAAGAAAGACGCTGCCGATTTCGTGTTATGGAAACCGAGCGCTCCCGATCAACCGGGCTGGGATAGTCCATGGGGCCGTGGTCGCCCGGGCTGGCATATCGAATGCTCAGCCATGGCCGCAGAACATCTCGGCACTACGTTCGATATTCATGGCGGCGGGCTTGATCTTATCTTCCCGCACCATGAAAACGAAATCGCGCAAAGCCGCTGCGCCCACAATGATGCGCCGCTCGCGAAAGTCTGGATGCATAACGGCTTTCTGACCATCAACAGCGATAAGATGTCGAAATCGCTTGGCAATTTCTTCACCGTGCATGAGTTGCTGAAGAAATATCCGGGTGAGGTTATTCGCCTCGCCCTCCTCAGCGGCCATTACCGCCAACCGCTCGATTTCTCCGATGATGCGCTGATCAATGCAAAGAATGTGCTTGATCGCTGGTATGGCGCCCTGCGCGGCACCAAAGCGAAAGCTTCAGCTATAATGCCGGAGAAGTTCGAGAACGCATTGCGCGACGACCTTAATACGCCGCTCGCCATCGCCGAAATTCATGAGCTGGTGAACAGCGTTAATCGCGCTCCTCACGATCCGGAGGCTCAATCCGCCGTTCTTGCTGCAGGATCTGCACTCGGCCTTTTGCAGTATCAGCCGGAAGCCTGGTTCAAATGGAATCCCGGCAACGGCCCCACCGACGACGAGGTCGAAACACAAATCGCCGCACGCGCTGCCGCCAAGAAAGCCAAGAATTTCGCCGAGTCCGACCGCATTCGCAATGCGCTTGCAGCACAGGGCGTTCTGCTCGAGGATGGGCCTTCCGGTACTACCTGGCGTCGAGGCTAAAATGACCGAAGCGAAACCCTATACGCCGCCCACATTCGCTGATTTACAAAAGAAGCACGCCAAGCCGCGCAACATTTACAAAGAGACTGTTGCAAAGGCCAGCAAGCTTGACCGCGCAGCGGTATGGATTACCGAACGCGTCGGCACAATGGGCTTTTTTCTCATCATCTTCGTCTGGACCGTGACGTGGCTCGGCTGGAACATCCTCGCGCCGAAGGAATTGCAATTCGATCCGCCGATGGGATTTGTGCTGTGGCTCTTTATCTCAAATCTGATCCAGATTTTACTGATGCCGCTGATTATGGTCGGCCAGAATATTCAGGGCCAGCATGCCGAAGCGCGCGCTGAGTATGATCTCGAAGTAAACGTGAAAGCGGAGAGCGAGATCGAGGCCGTGCTCTATCACCTCGAATACCAGAACAACATCCTGATCGCCCTGCTCAAAAAGCAAGGCCTCACGATCGATGATTGCTTGAAAGACGCAAAGAAGAATTAGTTTTTGAGAAACGTCCGGTACGCCGGATTGTGCGTCTCATCGGTATAGGCAAAGCCCATTTGCGTGATGAGTTTCTCCAGCTTCACACGCTGCGCCTTCGGCACCTGCAGACCCATCAAAACACGGCCATAAGCCGCGCCGTGATTGCGATAATGGAACAGACTAATATTCCATGAGTAATTGAGCGAGGTCAGGAATTTCAGCAAAGCGCCGGGGCGTTCCGGGAACTCGAAGCGATAGAGAACTTCATCCATCAGCTTCGGAGGGCGGCCACCGACCATGTAACGGATGTGCTCCTTCGCCAGCTCATTCTCAGTCATATCGAGCGTGGTGAAGCCGTTATCTTTTAACTTCTTCTGGAAAGCAGCGCCTTCCTTCTCGTAATCCTGCACCTGAACGCCGACGAAGATATGCGCTTCCTTATCGCTGAAATAGCGATAGTTAAACTCCGTGATGCTGCGCTTGCCGAGGAGGTTACAGAATTTCAGCAAAGCACCGGGCGTTTCCGGAAGTTCTACCGCCAGCAACATTTCGCGCTTCTCACCAACGGCGGTGCGTTCCGCCACATGGCGCAAGCGATCGAAATTGATGTTTGCACCAGAAACAACGGCGATGAGGTCGCCTTTAACGTCTTTCTTCTTCTCGACGTATTTCTTGACCGCAGCAACGCTGAGGGCACCGGCGGGTTCTGCGACCGAACGCGTATCGGTGAAGATGTCTTTGATCGCGGCACAGATTTCATCGGTATTCACGCGAATGACCTCATCGACCAGCTCGCGCGAAATGCGGAAAGTCTCCTCGCCCACCATACGCACGGCAACGCCGTCGGCGAACAGGCCAACCTGGCCGAGATCGACGCGCTTCTTGGCTTTCAGCGCCTGATACATGCTGTCGGCATCGTCCGGCTCAACACCGATGATCTTGATGCCCGGCTTCACGAACTTCACATAAGTCGCGATGCCGGAGATAAGGCCGCCGCCGCCGATGGGAACAAAGATTGCTTCGATCGGGCCCGAATGCTGGCGCAGGATTTCCATACCGATTGTGCCCTGCCCGGCGATGACGTCCGGATCATCATAAGGATGCACGAAGGTCAGGTTACGTTTCTTGGCGAGTTCATGGGCATGCTCGAACGCATCGCTCAGCGCGTCACCATGCAGCACAACTTCGGCGCCATGGCTTTGCACGGCCTTCACTTTGATCTCGGGCGTCGTCGCGGTCATGACGATCACGGCCTTGATTTTGAGCTTCTTCGCCGCTAACGCCACGCCTTGCGCATGATTACCGGCTGAGGCTGTGATGACGCCCTTCGCGCGGGTCTTTTCATCCAGCGCCATAATCTTGGTATAGGCGCCGCGCAGCTTGAATGAGAAAATCGGCTGCAAATCCTCGCGTTTCAGCCAGATTTTGCGGCCCGTTTGCGTCGACAAAACCGGCGCTGGATCGAGCGGCGACTGAATGGCGACATCGTAAACCGGGGCCGTAAGAATCTTTTTGATATAGTTATGCAGCATCGTGTATTCCTTTGGGACGGACCGAGCATAGGGCAAGAGCCCTGCACCGTCCAGTTTTTCAAGGTTATTTGATATTATGGCAACGGCGCCCGTCATCATTCTTGTCGAACCGCAACTGGTTGAAAATATCGGCATGACCGCGCGCGCCATGATGAATTGCGGCCTGTCGGAACTGCGCATTGTCGACCCGCGCGACACATGGCCGCTGCATGATGAATTGCAGGCCCGCATGCTGGCAGCGTCGTCCGGCGCCGATGAAATTCTGACCACGGCTAAAATTTATAACACCGTTCCTGAAGCCATTGCCGATCTCAACCAGGTCTATGCCACCACCGCTCGTACGCATGATATGACGACGCGCATCTTCACCGCGCGTGGCGCTATGGCGGACGTCATCGAACGTACACAGGCCGGCCAGAAAACCGGCGTCATGTTCGGGAAAGAACGCACCGGCCTGGTCCGTGATCACATCGTACTGGCGAATGCCAAAATCACTATTCCGCTTAATCCTGAATTCACGTCGCTCAATCTCGCGCAAGCTGTGCTGCTGATTGGCTATGAATGGTATCAGGCGCAAGACCAGACGCCGCCAAACCAGCTGAGCATGGGCACGAGCCGTCCTGCGACACGCGAGGAATATCTGAATTTCTACCGCCGTCTTGAGGAAGAGCTGGAAAATGCCGGCTTCTTTGTCGCCGAAGACATGCGTCCGAGCATGACACGCAGCCTACAAAGCACATTGCAGCGCGCAGAACTCACGGAGCAAGAAATCCGCACATGGCATGGCGTTATCTCCGCTCTCGCCTCTGTGCCGAAGCGCAGGAAGACAGGCAACGCATGACCGGCAATTCGATTGTCCAAATGACAGAGCCGTCGACAGCAAAGAACGCAGATCGCATTCGCGTTTTCCTGCGCGATTGCAAAGCCGAGTTACGCGTCGGCATCAACCCATCAGAGTTGAACGCTCCGCAAACCGTCATAGTGAATGTTGAAGTCGAAGCCGCCCTGCCGCACCGCTATCAGGATTTGACCGAGACCAAGCTCGATCGCGTTATTAATTACGAGCCAATCTATAACTATATTCGCGATGAGCTCCCGAAGCTGGGTCACATCCCTCTTCTCGAGACGGTCGCCGAGCAGATTGTGGGTTTCTGCTTTCAGGATGTTCGGGTTCAGGCGGTCCGTGTCCGGCTTGAGAAGCCGAATGTCTTCGGCCAGGCCAGTGCCGGCATTGAAGTTTATCGCACGCGCTGAACGTTACGGCTGAGATACCGTTTCAAGATGCATGGCTAACATTCGGTTTTATCGGCAAAATTATTTTTCCGGTTTTTTGCCGTACGTTCATGTATCTTCGCTCGCGACTGCGCCGGAGATCGTAAATAATTTCTGAAGATTTCCTCAATGCTGCTTGACTCCTGTTTTTAGGTAACGCAGCGGCGTTTGGGATTGTTCACAGCAGCCATAAAAAAGCGCGGCCAGCCGCCAATAAAGAACATTCAGGTGCCAAAAACACTTTTCTGCCATAATAAAACGTACGATTTTCAATCGCTTGCGTAATGATGCTTAAAAAATAGGCAGAGACTTCCTACGTATGCATTTATGCGGGTGAAACCCCGGATTCATGCTTTTGTCGACAGAGTTATCCACAATTTTCGGGGATAAAAAGGTTATAAAGATTTTGCACCCATGACGGAAAATACATCCACCGATCTGCTCCATCGCGGCAAAACCGGCTTTGATACCGGTGCCGATGTGCTGCGCGCGCATTTAAAGACAATGCCGCAGCAGCCGGGCATCTATCGCATGATGTCCGCCAAGGGCGAGGTCATGTATGTCGGCAAGGCCAAGAACCTCAAGAAGCGCGTCTCGTCCTACACCCAGCGTGCGCGACTGCCTCACCGGCTGCAGCGCATGGTGGCGCAGATCCGTAACGTTGAAATTGTACTGACGCACACCGAAGCCGAAGCTCTGCTTCTGGAAGCCAACTTCATCCAGCGCTTCATGCCACCTTTCAACGTGCTATTGCGTGACGACAAGAGCTACCCCTACATCCTACTCACGCGCGATCATAAATATCCTCAGCTCCTGAAGCATCGTGGCAAGAAAAGCCGCAAGGGCTCATATTTCGGGCCTTTCGCATCGGCGGGAGCCGTGAACGAGACACTGACGCTTTTGCAGCGTGCTTTCATGCTACGGAACTGCACCGATAGTTTCTTCGCCAACCGCACGCGGCCATGCTTGCAGTATCACATCAAGCGTTGCACGGCGCCTTGCGTGAACCGCGTCTCGGAAGAGGATTACCGAAAGCAGGTCGATGAAGCTTGTGCGTTCCTGAAAGGCAAAACGCAAGATGTGCAGCAGAAAGCGGCGGCTCAGATGCAAGCCGCGAGCGATGCGCTCGATTTCGAAACCGCCGCCAAATTGCGTGACCGTATTCGCGTGCTGACCGCTATTCAGTCGCGACAAGATATTAATGTCAGCGGCGTGGACGATGCCGATGTCATCGCACTGCATCAACAAGCCGGCAAAACCGCTATTCAGGTTTTCTTCTTCCGCTCCGACCGCAATTACGGCGCGCGCACCTTTTATCCCACGCATGACAAGGAAACGTCTGTCGGCGAGATTATGTCTGCTTTCATCGCGCAGTTTTATACCGAGAAACAGGCGCCGCCCGCCCTCTATCTCAGCGACATGCCGGATGATGCTGAAATCCTCGAGCAAGCCTTGGCAACACAGGCAGGGCACAAAGTCACCATCGCCGTACCGAAGTTGGGCGACAAGAAGCGCCTGATCGAACACGCTCGTAAGAACGCGAAAGAGGCCCTCGGCCGCAAGCTTTCCGAAAGCTCCGAACAGCAGAAACTGCTTAACCGTGTTGCAGAGATCTTCGGTCTTGCCGAAGCGCCGAAGCGCATTGAAGTTTACGACAACTCGCACATCTCCGGCACCAATGCCGTTGGCGGCATGATCGCGGCTGGCCCCGAAGGCTTCCTCAAAAAGACCTATCGCAAATTCAATATCAAGGGCGAAAGCGCCGCCGGCGACGATTACGCGATGATGAATGAAGTTCTCACCCGCCGGTTTCGCCGCCTGATCGATGAAGACCCGACGCGGCAATCAGGAATGTGGCCCGACCTCGTACTGATCGATGGCGGCCAGGGGCAGCTGACCAAAGCTATGGAAGTTATGGAAGAGTTGGGCCTGCCGGATGTCTGTCTCGTCGGCATCGCCAAGGGGCCCGACCGTAATGCCGGCCGCGAGCGTTTCTTCATGCCCGGCAAGGAACCGTTCAGCCTACCGATGGAAGATCCTGCGCTTTATTATCTTCAACGCCTGCGCGACGAAGCCCACCGTTTTGCCATCGGCACCCACCGCGCCAAGCGCACAAAATCCATTAGCCAGTCAGGGCTGGAGGATATCGGCGGCATCGGCGCCACGCGTAAAAAGGCACTCTTGCACCATTTCGGCTCGGCTAAAGCCGTGGCTGCCGCTGGCTTAGAAGACCTCGCTCGCGTGCCCGGCATAAGCCTGAGTGTTGCTAAAAAAATCCATGATTATTTTAGGGAACAAGGCTAGGATTTCCCTGCATGTTTAAGTCCCTCGCAAATCGGCTGACCGTTTCGCGCATCATCATCATTCCGGTGATTTTGCTGCTGCTCGTCATTCCGCATGCATGGGCGGCATGGCTCGCCCTCTTCCTCTTCATCGGCGCGGGCGTCACCGATGGTCTCGACGGCTATCTTGCCCGCCGCGATAATCAGGTTTCGACCATCGGCAAATTCCTCGACCCGATTGCCGATAAGCTTCTCATCGCCGCCGTTATTCTTTTCCTCGTCGGCAATGGGCAAATCAACGGCATAAGCATCTGGCCTGCCGTCATCATCCTGATGCGCGAAGTTGCCGTCTCGGGCTTGCGTGAATTTCTTGCTGGTGTACGCGTCAGCGTTCCCGTCAGCCAATTGGCAAAATGGAAAACCTTTATCCAGATCGTGGCGCTGTCTTTCCTCATCGTCGGGCGCTATTCACCCGACTTCATACCCGCAACCCTGCTTGGCGATTTATCTCTTTGGATTGCAGGCGGCCTAACACTCTTCACCGCCTGGGATTACTGGCGGGCGAGCGAAAAGCATTTCGTCGACTAATTTATTAGTGCGGGCGAATGTGCGCCGGAAGGCGAGCTGAAACCGGCTTGATCGCAGCCATATTTTCCCACACCGGACCAATCGCGGCTTGCATGCCTTTCCACTCGATCAGCGCTGAGCGGATCATGGCGCTTTCGACGCCGATACCGCGCAGCAGCTTCATCACGCGCTCGACCGGTGTTTCAGGTGCCGGGAAAACCTCGAGCGAAATCATGTCGTCATCTTTGAGGTCGAGCTTCTTGCGGATGTCGGCAACCGCGACATCATAGCCACCGAGATCATCAACGAGGCCGAGCTTCTGCGCCTGCGCGCCTGTCCAGACACGGCCCTTGGCGATATCCGGCATCTTTTCCATCGGTATCTTGCGAGCATCTGACACATTCTTCACGAACGCATGATAGGTCTGATCGAGCATCGCATTCACGCGATCGCGCTGCGCGGGCGTAAAGCCCTGCGCCATCGACCAGAGCCCTGCGGTTTCCGTTGTGCGGATGGTATCGACATGCACGCCAAGCTTATCCATCAAGCCGCCGAATACGAACTTGCCGGAGAGAACGCCGATGGAGCCGGTGATTGTGCCCGGGTCCGCCACAATGCGATCGGCATTCATCGAAATCCAGTAACCGCCGGAAGCGGCTTCCTCGCCCATCGAGACGATGACAGGCTTGCCCTTCGACTGCGCATGAACCATCGCGCGGCGCACAGTTTCTGAGGCCTCAGGCGATCCGCCGGGGCTATCGACACGGAACAGAATGGCTTTGATATCTTTGTCATCCGCTGCGGCATCGAATGCATCGGCAACGGTATCCGCGCCCATCACATGCTCACCACTGATATCGGCAGGGCCGCTAGCCTTATCTGCAATCAGGCCGGTGCCGTAGATCACGGCGATATGCGCCTTAGGTTTTGCCAGCTTACCATCACCGCCATAGCCGAGATAATCCTCGACATCGACCTGCTTGGCATCCGTACCGGCTTTATCGTCGATTTCCTTATCGAGCTCGTCCCAATAACCGACTTTCGTCACTAGCTCGTTCTTGAGAGCCTCGTCATCGGTGAACGGCCCCTTCTCCATAAGCTGCTTCACGCGCGCAGCATCCCATTTGTGATTTTCGGCAATGCCGGTTGCAACCTGATCGGAAAGATCATCGACCAGCCCCTGCATCATGGCTTTCACAGGCGCCGAGAACGTGTCACGCTGCGCAGGTTCCATGAAGGATTTGTATTCTTCGCGCTGCATGAAATCGGCGGTGACACCGAGTTTATCAAGCGCCGTCTTGGCAAACGGCGAGTCAATCGCAACACCCGTGAGGCTGACGGAGCCAACCGGCTGCAGCCAGACATTTTCAAATGCGCTTGCCAGATAGTATGCGCGATTACCGAGGCCGAAACTGCCGTAACTCGGCGCGAACGCATATGTCACCTTGCCGCTCGAGCGGAAGCGAGCGATCGCGGCGCGGATTTCCTGCGCTTGAGCCAGATTAGGTTGCTCTTCACCGAAACGGGCAATGATGCCCTTCACATGCGGGTCCATCCGCGCCTTGTCGATGGCATGAATGATATCGAGCAGCGGAAGTGTATCTTCATGCATCGCAAGATCGAGCGGCGACGGATCGTTCTGCTCCACAATATCTTGCGTGAAATCGATGGACAGCAGTGCACTTTCCGGCTCATCCATCGCTTGCTTATCCTGATGATAGGCAATCAGCGCACCAAGCACGAGAACGAGCGTAAGGACGAAGCCGATGGCGGCGAAAATCCGGACGAAGAACTTTATCATTTATCACCGTGGGAGGGGGCTGTTCGGGAAGCCCTTGTTACCCTATCCTGCAAATCAAGTCACGCGCGGCAATGATGCAAAATGACAGATAAATTTCCGATTATCCTTTGGTTGCGCCAGAATTTGCGCCTGTCAGACAATGCAGCCCTAACATGGGCGGCAGGACGCGGACCGGTCATTCCGCTCTATATTCTCGATGAAAGCGGCGATCCCTGGGCACCCGGCGGAGCCTCGAAATGGTGGCTGAATGAAACACTCGCAGATTTGGCTGAAAGCTTCAAAAAACTCGGCGCACCGCTGATTTTGCGCCGTGGCAAGCCTGAGAAAATCCTGCGCGAGCTGGCAAAGGAAACCGACGCAAAAACCATCACATGGCAGCGCATCTATGAACCGTTTCACTGCAAGCAAGATGGGAAGCTGGCGAATGATTTGGAAGAAGCTGGCTTCGAAATTCAAATCCATCCAGGTTTTTTATTGTTCGAGCCGGAACCGATCAAAACCGGCGGCGGTACACCATTCAAAGTTTACACACCATTTTCCAAAGCCTGCTTCGCAGCACCGGCCCCCGGCAAAACTTTGCCCGCACCGAAGAAGCTCGAGAGCATCAGCGGTATCAAGAGCGACAATCTCAAAGACTGGAAACTTGTGCCGCGCTCAGCAGTGTGGCCAAAGGGACTTGCGGACGCATGGACACCCGGCGAAGCCGCCGCGCATGACAGACTCAAGGATTTTCTGAGCGAAATTCTGGCTCATTACAAAACCGGGCGCGATCGTCCGGACAAGGATTACACCTCGCGCCTCTCGCCCTATCTCCATTTCGGGAATATTAGTCCGCGGCAAGTCTGGCACGCCGTACAATTCGCGCTCGCCAAGACGCCATCCCTTGGCAACAACGCCGAGCGTTATCTGCTCGAGCTGCTGTGGCGGGAATTTTCATGGCATCTGCTCTTCCACATTCCCGACCTGCCGACCGAGCCGCTGAACAAATCCTTCGCGAAGTTCCCATGGAAACATGACGTCAAAAGCCTGAAAGCGTGGCAACAAGGCATGACCGGCTATCCCATCGTCGATGCCGGGATGCGACAGCTCTGGCATACAGGCTGGATGCATAATCGCGTCCGCATGATCGTGGCCTCTTTCCTGATCAAAGATTTACTTATCGATTGGCGCGAGGGTGCTGCGTGGTTTTGGGATACGCTTGTCGATGCCGATCTCGGTAACAACACCGCGAGCTGGCAATGGGTCGCGGGATGCGGCGCCGATGCCTCTCCCTACTTCCGGATTTTCAACCCGACTTTGCAGGGTGAGAAGTTCGATCCGAACGGCGATTATGTCCGCGAATGGGTACCGGAACTGGCCCGGCTGGATGCCGCCATCATCCATTCTCCCTGGAAAGCCCCTACCGCCAATCTGGCCAAAGCCGGGGTGGTTTTGGGCAAGACCTACCCCCATCCCATCGTCGACCATGGCAAAGCCCGTGAAAGGGCCCTGGAAGCCCTCAAGCAGACAAAAAGCGCCGCCCCGCAAGCCACTGAAACGAATGATCTTTTTGATTGAACTTAAAGTGCTTTCGAGCCCTGCCCGCAATGCTTGACAAAACACCGTCATTTCAACGACATTGCACGCCTTCCACACGAACGGCAGAAAGAATTTAAGGTACGTCATGGCAAAGTCGAAAAACGATATCAAACTGGTGAGCTCGGCCAATACCGGCTTTTTTTACGTCACCAAAAAGAACCCGAAGAACAATACGAATAAGCTTGAGCTGAAGAAGTATGATCCGGTCGCTCGCAAACACGTCGTGTTCAAGGAAGGCAAGATCAAGGAAAGCAAGAAGTCGTAAGCCTTGACGCGGGTTCAAGCTGATCTCGCGCTTCTCTTCGCCGGTTTCATCTGGGGCTTTGCTTTTGTCGCGCAGAAAACCGCGATTGATCATATCGGCCCCTTCACTTTTATAGCTTCCCGATTTTTCATCTCAGCACTCTTCGTGCTGCCGCTTGTTGCGCGTGAAAAAGGTTTTGCACGCCTGAAAACGGCGTTGGCCGAAAAAACCAATAACCTTCACACATTTGCCGGGCTCTGCGGCGTCTTTGTTATTGCCGGCATACTGCAGCAGCTTGGCATCGGCAATGCGAGCGTCATCAACAGTGCTTTCCTGACCAGCCTCTATGTCGTTCTCGTTCCTTTTGTCGGTGTTGTCGTTTATCGCACCAAGATCTCACCACTTCTGCTCTTTGCCAGTGTGTTGTCCGTGTTTGGCGTCTGGCTTTTATCGGGCGGGAGCTTCAGCAGCCTAGCGGCGCATTTCGGTCGTGGCGAGGTTTACCTACTACTTTGCGCCGCGACTTATGCTGTGCAGGTCGTGATGCTCGGCACGCTGACAAAACGTTTGCAATTGCCATTCACCATTTCCTTTGCGCAGTACTTGTCACTCGCGGCTATCGCAACTGTTCTTGCCGTGTGCTTTGAGAGCATTCATATAAAAATGATCATCGATGCATGGCTGCCAATTCTCTATGCCGGCGTAGCCTCAGGCGGCATCGCCTACACGCTGCAAGCCGTAGCCCAACAGCACACGCCATCGGCAGATGCCGCGATCATCATGGGTTCCGAAGCTTTGTTCGGCGGCCTGGGCGGTGTGTGGTTGCTGCATGAGCATCTTTCCATGCTCGGCATCTCCGGCTGCTGCGCGATCATGGCCGCGATTATGCTGGTCGAGATGGGCCCGCTCTGGAACTGGCAGCGCGAGCGCCGCCGCAAGAAGTCATGAATTACCGCCACATCTTCCACGCCGGAAACATCTGCGACGTCGTCAAGCATACGGTCCTGACGTTGCTCATCGAGCATTTGCGCACG
>DASTLS010000286.1:0-1830 GCA_035714725.1 Alphaproteobacteria bacterium
CGCGATTTCGCCGTGCAATATATGATGGGTGTTATCCGCCAGGACCTCGACCTCATCGGCATTCATCACGACGTGTTCTCGAATGAGCGCGAGATGATCGAAAACGGCACGCTCGAAAAAGCTTTCAAGATTTTAGAAGACAAGGGGCTCATTTATACCGGTACGCTTCCACCGCCAAAGGGTAAGGAAATGGAAGATTGGGAGCCGGTTCCCTTGACGCTTTTCCGCTCCAGCCAATTTGGCGATAGCACAGATCGCCCGCTCAAGAAGCGTGACGGCACCTGGGCCTACATCATGCCCGACATTGCTTATCACTATGACAAGATCAAACGCGGCTTTCAGTTGATGATCAATGTGCTTGGCACCGATCATGGCGGCTATCTCGAGCGCATGCGGCCGCCGGTTGCAGCTTTCAGCGATGGCAAAGCCCGTCTCGAAGTCATCTTCAACAACATCGTCAAAGTTTTCAAAAACGGCGAGCCGGTGAAGCTTTCGAAGCGTTCCGGCAACCTCATCACCCTTCGCGAAATGGTGGAGCAGGTGGGGGCCGGAGCTGTCCGCTTTTTCATGCTCACGCGCGATCCGAAATCGCCGCTCGATTTCGATTTTGCCAAAGTTGTTGAGCAGACCCGCGATAATCCGGTCTTTTATGTGCAATATGCGCACGCCCGTTGCTGCTCCATCTTCCGCATGGCGTCGGAAATGTTTCCGCTTGCGGAATTGTCTGCTGAAGCTCTTGGAAAGGCTGATATATCGGGCATCAAGTCAGCGGACGAATTGCTGGTGATCAAGTTCATGGTCAACTGGTTGCGCGCCGTCGAAGCCGCCGCTCAGGCGCAGGAACCGCACCGTATCGCGTTTTATTTGATGGAACTTGCTGCGCTTTTCCACGGTTTGTGGCATAAAGGTAATGATAATACCTCCCTTCGTTTTATCCTGCCTGACGACAAGAACCTGACCCGTGCGCGCCTTGCGCTTGTGAAATCCGTGCAGACTGTCCTCGCGAGTGGATTGGCGGTGATGGGTTGCACGCCGATTGAGGAAATGCGGAATGACCGACCGGAAGCCGCCTGAACTTTTTGCCGAACGCCCCGTGCGTTCGGATTTCGCACGTACGCCGCGCAGCGGCGTCCCTTACGCGGTACGGCGCGTCATCACCATCATCGTTTTGATGTCCGTCATCGGCGGCGGCCTTTACTGGAAATTCGGTAATCATGCGCCACGCGCGCCGGGTGAAATTCCGACCATTCAGGCGGAGGGTGCGTATAAGCAACGTCCTGAGGAACCCGGTGGCCTCGAAATTCCGCATCAGGATGTTCAGGTCTATCAGGCGCTCGATAATAAGGAGCCGGCAAAACCAGAGGCCGAGCATATGTTGCCCGGCCCCGAAACGCCGACAGCGCCGCCAGCTCAAGGTGCTGCGCCAAAACAACAGACAGCGCCGGATATTGAATCGCTGGTTCCGGAGCCGAAGAAAATCGCAACGACGGCCACGCAGCCGGAAGTCATCCCGCCGCCCGCCGCAGCGCCAACTGCGCCAGTTGCGGCCACACCTGCGCCAGCCGTTGAAACACCGGCTCCAGCTCCGACGCCAGCGCCCACGCAGACTGCCCAGACCGCAGCGCCGCGCACGATTGACGATGTGCTGAAAGACGTCGATGCGCAGAAGACGGCACCCGCACCAGCTCCGGCTGCAACAGCGCCGGCTACGGCATCGGTGCCAAGCTCATCATCTGCCAGCGGTACCGCTATTCAGGTGGCCGCTGTTCAAGATCAGGCAACGGCGCAAAGCTTGCGCGACAAGCTGCAAACCAAATATGCCTCGGAGCT
>DASTLS010000287.1:0-4399 GCA_035714725.1 Alphaproteobacteria bacterium
AGATAACCGCCGGTCGTGTGCAAAACGCCCTTAGGTTTTCCCGTCGAGCCTGATGTGTAGAGAATGAAGAGCGGGTCTTCGGCATTCATCACTTCGGCCTTGCAGTCTGCCGAAACTTTTGCCGCTTCTTCGTGATACCAGCAATCGCGACCTTCGCTCCAGCCGATCTTGCCGCCCGTGCGCTTCACAACGATAGAAGATTTCACATCGGGACATGATTTCAGCGCGGCATCCGCGTTTTCCTTGAGTGGAATTTTCTTCCCGCCGCGCAAGCCTTCATCCGCCGTGATCAGCGTCGTTGATTTGCAGTCGAGGATGCGGTCGCGAAGACTGTCCGGCGAAAAACCGCCAAACACGACGGAGTGAATAGCGCCGATGCGCGCGCAAGCGAGCATCGCGTATGTCGCTTCCGGTATCATCGGCATATAGATGGTGACGCAATCGCCCTTCTTCACACCGCGCGCTTTGAGGACATTCGCGAAGCGGCAAACTTCGGCATGAAACTCTTTATAGGTGATGCTTTTCTGCTCGCTGGGATTATCGCCTTCCCAGATGATTGCGACTTGATCGCCACGTTTTGAAAGATGACGATCGATACAATTATGCGCGACATTCAAGGCACCATCTTCAAACCATTTGATGCTGACATCGCCATCGAAGCTCGTGTTCTTCACTTTGGTATAAGGCTTGAACCAATCGAGCATCTTGCCCTGCTCGCCCCAAAACGCATCCGGCTGTTCAATCGATTGCTTGTACATCGCCTTATATTTGGCTTCGTCGATCCAGGCTGATTTGGCGCGTTCGGGATTAATCGGGACGATGTCAGACATAGCGGCCTCTATTTGTGTTGTTCTAACCAATGGAAGTACGGCATCCAAACGCGACGCAAAGCGTTGCGGCTCGCCATCATGCCGATATGCCCCGTCATCGGCTCATGCAAGGTCGCATGCGGCAAAAGCTTGGCAAGCGGCATGGCGGATTCCGGCGGCACGATTTTATCTTTGCCCGGCACCACAACGTAAGATGGAATCGTGATGTGGCGCGGATTGATGATCACACCATCGACATGCCATTCATACTTCGCGGTGTGATTTGCGCCGTACCATCCCTTCAGGCATTCACGCGCGACCGGCGCTGTGAGCGGCACGCCGTCATTCAGCCAATCTTCCAGCAGCACAAACTGCCGCGCTTCCATGCTGTCTTTATTCATACCGGCAAAGGCCGTGAATTTCTTCAGCGCCTGCATCGGCTGCATAGTCGCAAAGAGACTTTCGATAATATCGACCGGCAACAGGCCTGTTGCCTGCAGGCACGGCTCCATTTGATCTCCGAGCGCCGCAAACGCTTCGCCCATGCTGGCGTCGGGCTTATGGAAATCCCATGGCGTCGCCATAAGCGTTAGCGACTTGATTTCATTGGGCCGCAAAGCAGCCAGGGCCAGCGCAAACAACCCGCCCATGCAGTAGCCAAGCACATGAATGGGCTGATCCTTGCGGCCACGAATAAAGCGCATGATAGGCGTCAAACGCTCCGTCACATAGGCGCTGATATCGAATTTCATTTCCTGCGGACCGGGCACATCCCAATCAACGACCAAAGGCCGCACGCCTTGCCCCGCGAGCGAGCGCAGGAAGGACGGCGCAAAATCGAGATCGAGAATATCGAAACGATTGATCAGCGAGGGAATGACGAGGACAACCGGTGCATCGGGCTGCGACGGATTGTAATCGCGCAAAAGCGTATTGCCTGCCTGCCAGATGACCGGCGCTTCAACAACATCGCGGCGATCGGGATGATGCTGATATTCGCGCACGCCTTTAATGAAGCGACGCGTGCGGCTGATCGCTTCACGCGCCAGCGCATCTTCAAACTCAGTGTTTGCGAGTTTTTGTACGGCGCGGAGTTTTTGCAGATGCGCTGCGGCGGCTGGATTCAAGCTGCTTGAGGCGTTTTTCAAGTTCGGCCACACGATGGGCAAGCTGGGCCAGACGCAAAGCGCTGTCATCAAATGAAGCGGGAGCGGGCGCGGCCCCATCCGATACATTCGTGGAGCTTGGTCCGGTCTCGCTTCCGGCGGCGGGAGTGGATCCGGATGAAGATGCTGCATTACCTGCATGGAAACCATTCTGCATCATGCTGGCCCAATCGGCAAACAACTGGCGTTGCGGCTCAAGCAAACGCATCAATTCGACCTTCGCCTTCGGATCGGACGCGTAGACAGCCAGATGCTCCTGCCACAAATCCATCACTTCGGATGCGAGCGCGTTGATGTCGGCACTGGTCGATGCTTTTTCGGATGTCATGGCGGCACTCTACATCGTCACATCGTCACAGCAAAGAACACGCGCGTTATCATGCGCATCTCATCCCCTTGTTTATGCAGACGATTCCCAACGCTCGAACGGAAATTAAGATTCACCTTGTAATTTCTCCGCTGCTCGGCGAAAATTAACCATAATTTCTTTGCCGGAATTATGTCCGGCCACCTTGTTATACGCGAAGGATGAAGCCATGAGCGATGCACCGAAACAAGTGGTCACCATTAAGAAGTACGCCAATCGCCGGCTCTACAACACCGCCACCAGCTCCTATGTCACGCTCGACGATCTGTCGAAGATGGTCAAGGAAGGCATCGAGTTTAACGTCTATGACGCGAAGAGCAGCGAAGACATCACGCGTTCTGTCCTCACTCAAATCATCGTCGAGGAAGAAGGCAAGACCGGCCAGAACCTCCTGCCCATCAGCTTCCTGCGCCAATTGATCGGTTTCTATGGCGACAATATGCAATGGCTGGTGCCGAAGTACCTTGAGCACAGTATGCAGACGCTGGCGAAGAACCAGGAACAGATCCGCGGCTATTTCCAATCCACATTCGGCGGCATGTTCCCCTTCGGCAATACGCTCGAAGAAATGGGCAAGCAGAATATGGCGATGTTCGAACGCGCCATGCGCATGTTCTCGCCGTTTAATATGCCGGGCATGCCGGGCGCACCATCCGCTCCGCAGGGCGGCAGCAAATCTTCATCGGAAACCCGCGCCGATGCGCAGGAACGCGCCGAAGAAGATGCCTTCACGCCATCAAACATCACGCCGATGCCGACGCCAAATACCAATCAGGCATCGCAATCACAAGGCGGCGAAGATGTGCAAAACAAGATCGCCGCGCTGCAACGTCAGCTCGCCGATATGGCCAAAAAGTAATCTGAAAGTTTGTTAGCGCGCGACTGCGCTCAGCGGAGCTTTGTCCGCTGAAGCCGAAGTTGTTTCAGCTTTTTTTTCATTAGTCCACGGACGGCCAAGTTCCGGCTTGCCGAAATAATAGCCCTGCAGCATGTCGACATGGGCGCGCCTCATCCAATCGGCGACATCGGCTGTTTCCACACCTTCAGCGACGATCTGCAAGCCAAGGCCATGCGCCAGTTCGATCAGCGCCAGCACAAGATGTTGCTGCTCGGCGTTCGTGAGAACGTTATGCAACAGATCCTTGTCGATCTTCATGATCGAGAGCGAAAGCGAGCGCAGATGGCGGATTGAGGTGAAGCCAGCGCCGAAGTCATCGAGCGAAATACGGCCGCCGAGTTCACGCACGGTTTCTGTAAAGCGGCGCGTCTCACTCACATCAACGATGGCGGCTGTTTCTGTGATTTCAATGATGAGGCGTTCGGCCAGCGAACGGCGATGTTCCAGCACATCTTTTACATAAGCGGGCCAATCGGCCTGCACGGCAGTAAGACCGGAAACATTGATCGCGAGCGATAGATCGGGGAAAGCTTCGAGCTCGCGCACAGCAAGATCAAGCACAAGCTTATCAAGCTCATAAGCGAGGCCAAGTTGTTCAATCGCCGGCACAAACAAGGCAGCCGAGATCGGCTTGCCGTCATCGCCGAACATGCGCACCAGCGCTTCATAGGAAACCACTTTGCCGGTCGCGGATTGCACGATCGGCTGATAAGCGAGGCGGAAGCCGTCATTCTTGAAGGCATGCTTGATGCGCTCGCCAAGCTCAAGCAACTGGCGATTTTCCTGCACGCGCTCGGGGCTATCGATATATTCCACGAAGAGATTGCGCCCGCGTTGATGCGCGTCATGGAACGCCTGTTCGGCAAAGATCATGGCTTCAGCTGCACTCTTGGCGACAGCCGGCAGCTTCACGCCACCGATTGAAACGGTGATATGCAGCGGCGTGACAGAGGTCACGACCGGCTGGTCGCGGAAGCTTTGCAGAATGCGTTCGGCGAAAACTTTGAGATCATTACCAAGCGGCTCCGGCAGCAAGACGCCGAACATATCGCCACCGACGCGTGCCAGAATGCCGCGGGTCGGAATGATTTGGCTAAGCCGTTCAGCAACGCCGCGCAGAAGTGCATCGCCGGCTTCGGTGCCGACAGCTTCGTTCACG